>JAILNV010000017.1 GCA_024691125.1 Lachnospiraceae bacterium
AAGCTGCTTAACTGTTCGCAATCAGGGTATCATCTTTATGAGGTCGGACGTAGGAATATCCCTAACGAAGTACTTATAAAACTGGCTCTTTTCTACAAATGTTCTACAGACTATCTCCTTGGATTGACTGATGAGTATAAACCATACAGAAAAGCAGATCAGAGCAGACAAAAGAAATAATATCCAGGATATCCCATGAAATACGACACAAATAAGAGATCTATCATATTTGCTTACGAAAACCTTCTGTTAGGACGTTCCCAAAGATTCACGGAAGGTCTGTTCGATGACACCAAAACGATCGAATCAAAGCGTAAGATTGCAGGGATCATCTGGAATTATGCTATTACTTACTATCTGGGCTGGACTGCAAAGGAAGCTGACCTGTATATGACTGCAGAGATCGCGCAAAAACTCCTTCTTAACAAAGTCTATAAGCAGATCGATCTTGATCCAACCCGGGTACTTTTCAGGGATTTCCGTTTTATCCTCCAGTACGCTTTTCCCGGAGAGATAAAGTATGATATAAAAGAGGAGGCCATTTCTGAGTACGAAAGAACAGCAAAGATCATTGAACTCAACAATGAGTATTCCTGTATTTTGCTGACCGGAGCAAGACAAGTCGGAAAAAGCACTCTCTTTAAATCGATCATGGAAGAACTTGGCATTTCTAGAGAAGTGGTGACTCTTGACGATTTTGAAGAACGTTCTTTAGCAAAAAACGACCCCGCCATGTTCCTACAGATCCACGATACTCCTCTTATGATCGATGAAGTTCAATATGCACCGGAATTATTCTCATATATTAAAATTGCTATAGACAACGGAGCTGATCCGGGATCTTTCTGGCTGACCGGCTCACAGACATTCCGCCTTATGGAACTGGCACAAGAGTCATTAGCCGGACGTGTAGCTATTCTGCGGCTTCCACCGCTGTCTCAGCATGAGGCATACGGAACCGGAGAAAACCTGCCATTTTCACTTGATCTTAATTCTCTTAAATCAAGAAAAAAAACGCATACACCTGCTACTCTGAACGAAATATATGAGCGCATATGGAAAGGCAGTATGCCTGCTCTTTTAAGCGGTAAATTCAGCGATAGGGATATTTATTACAGCAGTTATCTTCAAACATATATTGAGCGCGATGTAAGTGAACTCATAAAAGGTGTAGACAAGCTGGTGTTTCAGGATTTTATAAGAGCAGCTGCCTGCAGGATAGGTGAAGTACTAAATATACATGCAATGGCTGACGATCTTGGGATAAGCGATGACACTGCAAAACGCTGGATCCGGGTTCTGGAAAGATCAGATGTCATTACCCTTTTAAGACCCTATCGTAATAATGCCTTACATAGAACAATAAAAACTCCCAAGCTGTATTTTTTTGATACCGGACTTGTTGCTTTTCTAACTAAGTATTCTTCACCGGAAATACTTGCAAATGGTGCACTTTCGGGGCATATCATAGAAAACTATGCTATAATGGAGATAATAAAATCATACATTAATGCTGCAAAAGAACCCCTTTTCTGGTATTATCGCGACAAAGATAATAAAGAGGTAGACATGATCATTGAAAGTGATGGCGTGCTGCATCCTATCGAAATTAAACGGTCAGTCAATCCCGGGACCGAACTTATCAGAGCATTCAATGTGTTGGAAAGGTCAACTGTTCCTAAGGGAGTTGGCGGGATTATATGTATGCGGCCGGACTTGTCGGCCATAAATAGCGAAAATCTTATAATTCCAATCTGGTATATCTGATCTTTAAGAACAGATATCGCCCGGTTTAGAATCCGGTAAGGTATCTGCGCTTTACGTTGATGACTTTGGCGGATTTTTATTGATGACTTGGTGTTGCGAAATGGCCGGGGCTTTACGACCCCGGCCATGTTTCCGCTTTTCTATAACAATTTCTCTGTGGTCCCAAATGAACCGTACCTCAGATTCACTTAACCCAACGCATTATACCCTTTACTATATTGAAAGTATGGGTCCTGCTTCCGAAGCAATTCTTGCTTCCGTCAACTGCATTGAGTATTATGGCCGCCTTGCCGGATCAGTAATGTCAGTTTGATCTTTCCCAAAGTACCTTTCATTTCTTTTCTCCTCCAATAATCGCTCAATATTATTAGGCATTTTGTCATTTTCCGTATCATGCATAACCGATCTGCCGTTTTCTGCCACGGGACACAATGGCATCTTCCTCAATTGCAATTTCCTTTTGGATCTCAAGTACACGATGTTCGGGAACTTCGGCCCGGGTTGCAAACTGCGACCATTTTTCCACTGCATCGGCCACCTGACAGATTATATCTTCTGCAGTATTCTTACTGATATTCATTGATTTTCCGGCGTTGATAAGATCCGCCTTAACAAACCCCTCTCTCTTCCCGGCAACGCACATCTGGTGTTTTGACAGCCAATAGCTGTTTGGATCATAGGAATATGTAATATCATAAGCCGGAGCCAGACTCCATTTTCCCGATCTGTCCATGAGAAACGAAATGTTTTTTACGTGGTCATCATTATTCTTTGCCATTATATTGAATACCATTCGTCTGAATAATTCCTTTATTTCATGCTGCCCGATGCCGATTCTGTTCATTATTGAGGCTGCCTGCTCATAACTGCTTGCGCCCGGATCGTTATAATCAAAATGCGCCATAGCTCCTAAGGATTGCATATGAAGCTTTCCGCCTCCGTCGAGACGATCAAATCTTTTTGTAATAAAATGGTATCTTCCGTTTTCTCTGTATAACTCACATGGCTGCATCGATATACCCGCATCAGATGCCATAAGATGGTATGCATATTCTATTCTTGTATAAGGCTTTTCATCGGGAGCTGCCTCTCTGTCCTTATTATTCTCCACATCATCAAACTTAAGGAGATAATACTGATATCCCTCTCCTGCCTGTATCTGCCCCGAACGGATATCCCCTGTTTCTTTATTCCAGGCTATTACGGCTTTTGCCCTTGCACCGCCTGCCGATGTTCCGATCTTCAATATCTGGGCCATGGTCTCATCATTCTCTTTTATGTGGACATTTTCCCTGTTGGTTAAGACATCTGACGCAAGCTTTACCAACTCATTTATATCTATGCTTCCATCCCCTTTTTCAATAAATCCTTTAGCCGGAACATACTCTAATGCTCCCATTCCGCGACTGCCTGTGTATAACAGTCTTTCTACAGCTGTAAGATCGTCTATACTTCTCCCATGTGATGAAAGATACCTTGAAATGATCCGGTTTCCAAACCTGTCAGGCAGTGAGTCTGAAAGCAATCCCGGCAAGGTGTGAAATGTTTCTTTATTGAGTGCAGGGAAAGAATACTCGCGCGATGACAATGGCATCATAAGCGGAGAGACCTGTATCCCAGAATCCAAAAAAGCCCTGTCATAAGAAAAAACAGGGATATCATAAACATTTTCCTGCAATATGGATCCAATCCTGGTCCCCCACAGGTACACTTCTGCTGTGGTCATAATTCATCGCCCCACTTAAAAGGTCTTGTTGCCTGCCGTTTTTGTTTTGCCGAAACTCTCTCCCTTTTCTTTCCCCTTTCGTGCAATTCCTCGGGGGATACTCTTTTTTCCGGGACTATTAACTGCAGATTCTCCAATATTCCCAATGCCCGAAGAACATTAAGATAATTCATAATGCTCAGATTATCACCTTTTTCAATCCGGCATATGGTTTTGACAGATACACCCGACCTGTAAGCAAGATCATTCTGAGTCATATTCTCTGATATACGGAGATCTTTTATACGCTCGCCCAGCTCCTTCAGTATTAGAATATTGTTTTCATTTCCCGTTATTCTCATATTACCATCTGCTTTTTAAACACTGCTCCCGCATACTAAGATCCCACTTGCCAATCCAACGCATGCTATCCGGCCATGCCAACCCACCGGCAACCTATCGATTAGATTTAATCAGTCATATATTACTATTAAGATATCATATCCGCCATTTACTTGTCAAATCTGGCTATTTAGATATCACTGAAGGAGCCGGGGGACGGTTCTCCGGTTCACTGGAACCCGGGAGACCGGAGTCAGTTGTTCATTTTGCAGCCTTAAGACGGGCAATCTCTGCTAATGCGTCTTGGAGCTGCTCTGCCATTTCATCGATTTTTGCCATAGCCTCACTCAATCTTGTCTTGGTTTTTCCCAGTTCTGTTCTTGTTTCTCCAAGCTCTGTTCTTGTTTCTCCAAGCTCTGCCTTTGTTTCTCCAAGTTCTGCCTTTGTTTCTCCAAGCTCTGTCTTTGTTTCTCCAAGCTCTGTCTTTGTTTCTCCAAGCTTTGCCTTTGTTTCTCCAAGCTCTGTCTTTGTTTCTCCAAGTTCTGTCTCTACTTCTCCAACTCGTTTAATAGCCGCATCCGCTCTTTCTTTTTCCTTCTTTGTTTCTTCTGCAAACAACTCATTTATGGCTTCACACATCGTTGATTCCTCCTTAGCTTCCTTTATCAGTTCTACATTAGCTCTTGCAAATACATTCATAACTCCGTCCGCAAACCGCTTATGCTCATGATCTAATTTCCTCGTGCTGTTCAGTATTCCCTCCAGTTCCTTTCCTTTGCTCTCATTAGTCAGGCTGCGGAGCCATGTATGTATCTCTGCTTCTTCGTCATCCCACTCCCGTGAAACTATCACCTGTGTTCTAAAGGGCAGATGACCCTTTATCTCGTATATTCCCTTATTGACACGAATCACTTCATGACCATCTCTTTTGAGATGCTCAAAAAGCTTCACCGGTTTCCTTCGCCTAACAAATGTCATCGTAAAGGCGTCACGGCCGTATTCATCATACTTATGAAGTTCCTCAAGATATATTCCTGTGTACCCAAGGATCTTATAGAAGTCACCTAAGGTCAAGCTGTCTTCCGGGCTCTTGTATTCGACTATGTTATATTTGTCGAATATGGCTCCCACTTCGTTTACGATCTTAACGGCTCGCATCTTCTTTATTATAAGCAGATCGATCCGTTGAGCCCTGTTTGCGATGAGATGTTCATCCTCATATTCAAGGTCGTTCTCATTCGCCAGGAGTTCAAGCTTCATCGCATTAACGAAGCCTGAATGCCAGTCAATTTTCTTCATTCATCTTCCTCCTTAATTATAAATTGTGTGATTCTTAATTGCAATGGACTTACCGGCGAAATGAGGTCGCCTGATTTGATTGATTCTGTGATCAAATGTGAATCTATTTGGTTTCCATCAGCTTATACATGATAG
>JAILNV010000032.1 GCA_024691125.1 Lachnospiraceae bacterium
CGAAGGGTAAGCAAAGTTCCTCTAGCATTTATAAAATACTTATTTACTAAGCCTAGTGCTAGTGAAAAAAGACTCATAATAAAATACGTTATAACTGCATTACCTGTTATTGCAAATATTAAAAAACTTACAGAAAATAAACTAATTAATTCGATCAAATTATTACAAAAAACCATAAATTCAAACAAAGTAAACCAATCATTCGAATCAAATGTATAAACTGTTTCAATATTTACAAAAAATAAGATATTCGCACAGACAAAAAAAACTAACTTACCAATTAATCTAAGAGTCTCATCGTTTAAATCTACTGACCATATTCTTCTGACCCTATCCACTTTTTTCAATTCCCCTTGCTTTATGCTTATCACTCTATATAATTAAGACTCTTTTAGTATACTTTTAGGTTCATAGAATTCTCAACTACATCCCAAACTATAAAAATACAAGTCAGGATAAATAAATCAATCCCGGCTCAAAAAACAATATCTTGTTTTTTAATCCAGATCAAATACCGGAATCTTACCAGTGGTACCGCTGCCACACTGTATTTGATCTCAACTTTTACTCTTTCTCTTTTAATATATCTATTTCCCTGCCATATTCCTTTGAGTATCCTAATTTGTATTAACCTTCATTATCTTCATTTTGTTGTAGTGCGAACTCATCAAACCACCGAAGTGCCAATTCCATGTAACCAGATTGTTCATCGCTTATAACCCCTGCTTTTATCAAGCGATCCATGTATGTATTGAATTGGTTATTTGTCGTTCATAAAACGAGCCGGGAAATAATAAATCCCGGCTCGAAAAAATACAATATTCTGTTTCTTAATCCAAATCAAATACCTGCGCTCTTACCAGTGATACCGGTGCTACACTGTACTTGGTCTTAACCTTTACTCTTTCGCTCTTAATATTCCTTGAAGAGTCTGTCGTTACTACCAATATTCTCCTGTTATTCTTAGAGCTTGCGCTTATTGAGCTGTCCCAGATATCCGCAAGTACATCATTGCTTACAGGAACTGTAGCCTTGTATACAACACGATCTTGAAGGTTTGTTATATCTCCTACCTGCTCACCAAATGATCCCATATAGTTAAAGGCTGAAATATCTATCTTCCGTCCGTAGAGCGTATTACCGGCTCCGTCATCAAGCTTAACATATCCGTCCGTATCCTTTGTGGGATCCTGATCGGTGTCAGTGTTATTAGTATTATACTCATTTTCAGAAATCTCGTAATAGAGTGCACCACTGAGCCTGTGCTCGATCTTGGCCGAATTCTGCATAAGGCTGGCCTTCTCAGTCTTGAAGAATACATCTACCGATCTCTCAATCGTTCCGTTGGTATCCGTTCCGTTATCTCTTAGGTACTGGTCGTAAGACAGATAGATATTGCTTACCTTCTTATCCTTGTTCTCATAACTCTCAACAACATCAAGTGAAGGCTCATGTATGCCCGACTGATAGCAGGCTATAAGAGTATTAACGAACAGCTTGATCTCGTCCTCACTGCCGACAGGTGTTCCGTTGTCCTTAATTACATGGAAATGACCCACACCTGTATATGTAATATTACCCTTATTATAGATGTAATAATTGTTTCTTACATCATTCGGCGACATCTCATAACCATCGTCTTTATGATTCTTAATATTACTGTCTGACAGACAATACCACACAACGATATCACTCTCGCCATCACTGTCATCATCAGCTGTGAAGTCAAGCTGAAAATATTGCGAATGCGTGTTAGCAACAGTGAAACGGTCAGGCAATACGTACGGATATTTGGTTATCTGTCCGTCATTCACCTTGGTGACCTCGTATGTATCATTATCCGCCTGAGATGTCTGTATGTCTTTCGGCATACCCTTAAGGTTCATCTTGTTGACATTTGTATTACTAATTGTCGTATGTACTCTCTTATTAATATTAAAGTATGTATATCCCTGATCAGGTACATATGAATCCTGAGAAGCCTGTATAGTGGTCCTTAGCTTACCGTCATTGTCAAACGTTATTGAACGTTCACCCGAATTCGCCCTGTAAAGCGTGTCATATGTGTGATCTATATCATCATCTACTACATTGTTAAGGATATTATATCTGTCCATACCGACAATATTTCTTATCTTTGTATTGAAATAATAACCCCAATATGTTCCCCAATCACTACCGTTACTTACACCGCTCTTTGCAGTCTCCGGATAACTGTGAAAAGATGTACAGTCATGCGAAAACAGGACACTGTAACCATCCTCAATATAATCCCTTATAGCACTTATGGCAGCATCTGAATTGGGAGCCTCATAACAGTCGGCAAATCCAAGTATCAGCATATCATACTGTGTAAGTATGTTATAGTACTCTTCTTCAGTCTTATGCGGTGCATCCGTATGATTTAAGAAATCATTTGACTTTATTGCCGTAATATTCATATCGTAACCGATAACATCCTTATCAAGCAACTTACAGAATATATTCTTAGGATCCTTGGATGTGGTATCCATGTTCCAGCTTCCACCACGCCAACCTGAATAATTACCGCTCTGCATGATCTGCAGCGCATTTATCCTTGTATAATTGTCTTTTTTAATCTTATAGTAGCCCGTTGCATTGGTACGCCTAAGCTTATTGTCATTCTGTGTTATCTCAAGCCTCCACGGCACAACGCCTTCATAGCTTCTTGCAAGCTGGCACTGGGCTGTATATCTCTCACCAGTTGTAAGCTCATAGGTTACATTCTTGCCGTCAGCATCCTCTGTACCATAAATCTCATTACCCATGGCATCTACAAGACTGGTCAGCCTGATACCCTCCTGGGAATGTGAATACTTTCCATCTGCATTAACATCAATATACAGCGCTGCATTGTACGTAGAAGATGAGCTTGCCGCACCCTTATTATTCAGTTCGAATTCAAAAGATGCATGATAGAAATTATCAATCTTACTGAGCTCAATATACTGCAGATCCGTCATTGACTGTTCTGCGATACCGTACATCTTTATCTCAGGTTTAGCAAGATTCAGATACCAGCTGAACAAAGATTCTGTTAGATTGCTTCTTGTAAACACATTTGGCTGCTCCAGTACCCATTCATTACTTGCCAATGCATACATATATGAAGTCGAATCCACCTTTGCCTTATTAACTACCTTCTTCTTAGCTTCCGGATCCAGATAGAAACCGTCATCAAATACTACCGGATAACCGGCATCGATGAAATTGTATATCTTGGCCACATCCTGCTCGGATATATCATTGCCACTGTATCTTGTACGCCAATTCGGACTGTAAACAGAATATGACGATGAATCTACTATCTTTCCATTTGTATTTCCATTCTTGTAATCGGCAGCCTTACTACCAAGAAGCGATCCCCATGCATACCTGTAATCACCGGCTGCTGTATATACCAGACCTCGCATATCAGGATCATTATAAACCGGAATCTTCTCCTTTATACTTCCTGCTCGATGCTTTGTTACATCATCATCAGTTGCTTCAACTGTATTTAAGCCACCCTGACTGAGATTCTCACCGATGTTCATACCAATATAGATCATATCGTATTCAGCATTCAGATCTTCGATATGTCCTACGAACTCGGCTACGCTCATCCTTGTAAGCTCGATCCTTGTTCCTTCCTGCGTAATAAGAGGCGTATTCTTGTATTTAAGTATACCTGAATCGGTTACAAAGGTTCCGTTACAATAAGTCGTAGTTGAAGAAATATTGTTAATACCCTTCCAGAATGTATTTACCTCCGATGTTCCCTGGTCATCTACCTGAAAATCAAAGCTTGCAACAGGCTCGATCTCAAGTATTCTTATAATACCCTTTTCATTATTAACACGTTTCGAACTGTAGCCTGCAATATATCTCAATACAGTAGCAAGAGTAATGTCTTCAGGAAGAGGAGCCCTTGACACACCTGATGATTTATCAGTCTTGCGGTACAGATTCTCATTAACTATATCCTGAAGTACCTCTGTAAATCCGCCTTCGATCGCTTCGGCACTGTCACCCTTAACCTCTGAATCACTAAAGCCCCTGATATCCGTTCCCCTGTCATTCATTGTAAAGAAATACGGATTAAGTATATTCTGCCTTGTTCCTGTCTTCTGTACAGGAGTCTTCATGTTGTAGATATATACATTATTGTTTACAAAATGATTGTAATTTGCCGACTTTGTTAAAGAGGTAGTCAGCTCTGAAGTAACATACCTGTTAAATTCGGCCGAAAGATCCAGACCAGATATGCTGGTATTATACATTTCCATATCTTCAAGCATCAATGCCTCAACCATTGAATAGGCATCATAGTAATGCTTTGTCTTGTTGTTTCCCGTACGACCGTTATCTTCATCAAGCTTATCGGCAGTTTCAATTATCCTGTAGTCTGCAACTACCGGGATCTTGTCTTCGGCCGCCCGCTTTACCATATATGCATATACTTCAGGCCTGAAATTGTTATTATCCGGATTGTCATAATCAGTTCCGTAATCGGTAAACTTATCACCAATACAGTACTGAGCATCACCTGACATAAGCATTACCATTCTGCTGTCAAGATCCGCCTTTTTAAGATCCTTTACTTTAACACTTTTTACTTCTACCGGATGCGCAGCAAGTTCACTGTCATCCCTGTCAAAAACATACTTCTTAAACCATTCATCATTTCTGAGTTCAAGCTTGTAATAGAGCTTAACCCCTCTCAGCCTGTATACACCGACATCGGTACCTTCAGCGGGAACCTGAAGTCTGTCTGCAGCACTGAATATGTAATTACCCTTTTCTTTTCCAACATAGTCATATACGAAGTGTTCCGGAGCGCATTCAGCGGTTTCCTGAATGCAGCCAAACCAATCCTCGTTAACATCAGCTGCAACAAGTACTCCCAGATCAGAGTCTGCATCTACTATATACTGTGCACCGCCTTCAGCATCAGCACCATTAAAGCCGGTAATACCATAATACTGCTTATGTGTTTCATCTTTGGTGTAAATGAACTTAACGGCGTAGAAATCACCTTCTACTTCGGGAACATCACCTTCCCCGCCCGTTTCACCTGCATTGGCATCATCAGCACCTTCGGGATCGGCTTCTGTCTTTATTACTACTTCTTCATCGCTCTTATCTTCGATACTCCGGTCTGTTACCGAATTATTGCTTTCTACATCCGTTACGGTATCTTCTACCGCATCATTGTACTGAACAATGCTGCTCTCGTCCTGAAGTATACCGTCATCCTCAACATTTTCATTCAAAATGATATCTTCATTACTGTTGTCAAGTAATACCATTCCGTAAATGTATGGATATGCTGCAGCAACCTTATTAAGATGCCTCTCTTCCTTTATGATAACACGCGCATCACCATTCAGGTTATTCTCAGGTTCATTGCCGTTGTTATCACCGGCATTGGTATCGCCTGCATCACTGTTATCACCGATATTCTGGTCTCCACTTTCATTGTTTCCATCAGTGTTCTGATCATTACCGTCATTATCGCCACCGGTATTCTGATCATCACTATCATTGTTTTCATCTGTGTTCTGATCATCATCTCCATTGTTATTATCGTCGGTATTCTGATCATCACCACCACCGAATACTTCTGCATATGTACCGTAGTATACATACACATCCCCATCCTTAACGTAGAGCGGTGTTCCGGGTGCTATTTCATCGCCGGATACAACCTTGTTCTTCACACTGTCAGGGTCTACAATATAACCGAATTTCGCATTCGGTATATGTTCAAATCTTGCTGCTACAGTAGGTTCGCCATTAAAGGCTGTAGTAAGATTGGGTTCAAAATTACCGGTTCTCTTTACCTGCTCGCCCGCATTTTCATCTCCTGCCTCTGCATCTTCTTCGCCTTCTGCTTTGGTCTTATTGGCAGATACATAAGTGAAATTCTCATCAGCGAAGTCCGCGTCCTTGCCTTCTGCAAGATATGCGCCAAGAAATACTTCAGCGGGATTAATCACCGTATTACCCGAAACAATACTCTGATAACCCTTGATATAATTTCCGCTCAAAGACAGAGTCATTGTTCCCTTAACGGTATCAATGAAATTCCTGTAGGTATTCTCATTTAACAGCTTCCAGTCATCTTCGACGATATAATCGGCTCCTTCAGGTCTGCTGTCATCATCGCTTTCCCTTTTCTCATAATATGCAGTGTAATAAGTCTTCCCGTCACGTACAACAGAATTAGCCGTTAACGGACTGCGCCCGTTCACGTCATTGTTCAGTATGCCTCCTGCGCTGAGCTTCTCAAGCATCCTGTCGATAAGCTCGGCTCTTATGTTCGCATCAGATACGGTTGCAGGGATCCACTTATCCACATTTACAAACATACCATCACTATTAAGCTCTACAGTGGTTTCCTTTCTTTCACCGAAGATCTTCTCGATATCCTTCCTTACAGGCTCACTTCCGCCAACATAGTACCCCATGAATCCCATAGTCTGATTCGCGGAAACAATCTCGGAATTTCCGTATGAATTGTTCACGCTGACCGTAAATGATACATCATCAGGCACGATCTCCAGAATACTGTAAGGCTGATCCTTATTCACCTGGTTCATGAGCTGGTTAATACTGTCAAGAGTATCCTTGGCCTCTACTTCCCGGCTGTGTAAATAGGTCACCGAAGCAACAGTGGTCACTGCCACAACAGCTGCCATTACAGCACTTATTCTCCTTTTAACAGATTTTGAAATTTTAGGATTGTTTTTCACCATAATCTCTCTCCCGATCACCGGATCAATATAAAAACTACTGTCACGATTTACAGATCTTCATACCTCTCCCACATAGTTTCGCCTGTAGCACATTTGTACTTTCTGAACGGAACAAATATACCTGTTCCATCACCCGCCTTGGCCTTTAATGTCAGATAGAACACACTGCTTCCGTCAGCTTCCTTATGCTCTTCTATTGTATACTTTAATGATTCCGGATAATTGCCCCATCCGTAACCTGAACATGGATTACTCCATACCAGATCCCCACCGTTTGTATCTCCGGGGAAATTAGTATCTGTAGGAAGCGGGAAGTAGGACTTCTCGGCTATATTTCCACCTGCTTTATTAATTATTTCAGCAATCCTTCCGGTGCTTGGTATCTCAATATCCCACATAAACACATCAATGTAATTGTCAAACAGAGGAGTTCTGTTACCATTGCAGACAAATACAGGTACGAGCCTGAAGCGTGACGCCACATCCTTCCACTTGGAATCCGAGTGCCCGGTATATCTTATTTTTGCACCGAAAAGACCGTTGTTTGTCATTTGCTCGTATTTATTGCTGAATATACCTTTTAAATTATCATCGAAATCATATACCGTAGTATCATCATATACGCAGTACGGAGATGACTCGACAATCTGCGGACCACTTTCCGTTTCACCTTCATATGTATTTGTTTTCGGATCATATCTGTAATACTCCCAATCAAAGCTCAATCCCTGACTGTTTGCATACTGTCCGTTGGTACGGAAGGATGGATCGTAGGTATAGTAAAATTCTATCTCCGAAGGCGGCGTCTTTGTATTAAACGATCTCGGAATATATACAGCATTCTCTTTATTATCACTTATAATAAAGTTCGATGTTTTGGAATTCTGATACTGTAATATAAGCCTCGGGAAGGTTACCGTACAGGTATTACTTGAATACTTGTAATCAGCAGACGTATATCCCGCGTACGGAGCAACGTGCATATTTCCGCCGTCGGCTGCATTCTTCTTTTCTGCAAGATGCAGCGTCAGTGTATAGGTAAAGCTTGAATTGGGATTGTAATCCATAGGACATACAAAACCCCAGTTAGCTCCTTCGCCTGATATGCAGTCCTCGAAATCCTTGTCCTTTGACTCACTGGTTCCGTCCTGCTTATATTCGGTCTCAACCAGACGAACATCAATGATACCGCAATAATCACTCCATACAAGAGTATTACCGTCCGGCATTACGATATTGTCATCAAGCTTCTTGCTTCCACCCTCAGTCATTGCATGAATGGCATTATGCTGTCCTCTTTCGAAATTACCGTAATTATTTTCTATGATGATATTGAAGTCACCCTTCTGCTTGCAGGCATTGCCTCTGAACTTAGCCTCAACCGGCGATGTATAAGATTCATTAAGATCATAGTAAGGAACATCCAGCGAATGCTTGCTGGTCGCCTTAACCTCTATACCTTCTATTGTAAACTTATTGTTTACAACCGTAGCAGAAGACAGGTTAAGCGTCGGATTCATTCGGCATGAGCAGGTACCGTCACCGTTATCTGTAAGCGAGAACATATCCCCACCCAGTGTCTTATCCCATACTACACTCTTATCAAGTGTTCTTCCTGTAGCTGATGTTGCATCACCATGATTACAGTTAACCGTTGTTGTAAGTGTGAACTCCTCATTTTCAACAAGATTATCACGCAGCTCACCCGTACCAGTCTCATCAAGAGCGGTTGATGAAGCTACAAAATCAATGACAATACCGTCAACACGGATAACCTTAACATCTACTTCTATCGAAATGTTGTTACTTACGTAATTGGTTGAAACCCTTATCTTAAAGTCCTTCGCCTGCCCTCTTCCTATTTCAAGAACACCACTGTCGGTGACTCTTGTATTCTTGGCTATTATACCCGTCTGTCCGGGAGCCATTGAAAATATGATATTACTCCTGTCCTCTGTCCCATCACCGAACAGTACGCTGTAACCGGTAACAATTCCATCTTCACTGTAATTGGTCAGATTGAAGCTCTCACCCGGCATAAGATATATTGTTCTCGGTCCTCTTAAGCTGCTGGGAGGATCTACGGGAGTTGAAGATGTATATTCGGATATTTCATTAGTGGATATAGGTCTATTCCTGAGGGTAATATTGTGACTGCTTTCATAATTCTTATTATCCTTGGAATAAACAGTATCTATGCCCACTATACCTTTAGATACCATTCTTGTAAGATCCACTTTAAAATCACTGATATGTTCTGACATCAAGGCATGAGTAACCTGTGCAGTACCTCTCTCTATCTTATTTCCGGGCATAACAACAGGATCATATTCACTGTAGAAAAGCCTGCTGTCCGAATCTCTTACAGCATCCTTCTCCCATATGATCTCATACACTCCGCCCCTGTTGTACATAACAAGGCGCTTGGCAACACAGGTTGCAGGATCTATCGCAGTGTCACTGGCTACAGCAGTAAAAGTAGTAGGTGCTCCCGATGCTGCCCATTCGTACTCTATTCCCACATCAGTATCAATAATAAGATCCTGCATCTGGTTGAAGGCAAGCTGCGATTCATTTTGAAGGTTTACCTCAGTTCTTGATTCCCTGAAATTGTTTGCGCCGACACTCATGAACCCGAATATACCGGCTCCCAATATTCCAACTATAGCGGCAGCGATCAGTATTTCGACCAAAGTGAAA
>JAILNV010000075.1 GCA_024691125.1 Lachnospiraceae bacterium
TATCATTCTGTGTTAAATTCATTGTGAGAAACCTCCGTAGATTATAGTTGTTTTTCATCCTGCCAAGATGAACACTCTAATCATACATCAGAGGTTTCTTTTATTCTATTGGCGTTATTTCTGAATTACAGGAATGCTCCAATACCATAGATTATCCTCGATCACCCTCGATTAATTCACTCAAAACAATCACAGCAAAAGTCCCATGTCTTTTGTAATTATTATAACAATTTTCATATGTCTTTTATAACTATGATGTTAAATCACATAGGACTTTTGCAACAGTGGCTTCCTTTATCAGAAATATTATGTTTAAAAGACACAGGGAACCGTAGAACCGTCCCCCGGTCTCTAACTCCTGTTAACAATGATAATTCCCGCCGATACCAGTATAAGTGCCGCAAGCCCTGTTAAAGAGAAGGCTTCCTGATTCTCGCCAAGGAATATGGCCGAAAGCAGAACCCCCATCACAGGATTGATAAACCCGAGTACGGATACCCTGCTTACGGGATTATGCTTAAGCAGAACGCCCCACAGTGTATAGGCTCCCGCCGATATAAATCCCATATAGATAAGGTTTAATACACATCCCGTGCTGTAGAAGGTCAGATTACCGCCCATAACGGCTCCTATCATGAAAAGTACGATACCACCCAGGAAAAACTGATACCCGCTTAACACCACAGGATTCTCTTTCCTTGAGAATATCTTGATACAGCACCCTGACAATGCATAGAAGCAGTCTGCCATCAGCATGGCACCCTCACCGTTAAAGGTAACACCGCCGCTAAATAAAGCTGCATTTCCTCCGCTTATTATGATAACAACTCCTATAAAGCCCACGATACAGCCCAGAAACTTCTTAAAAGTCATCTTCTCAAGCCTGAACAGATACGCCGCAAACAAGATCGTAAAGAAATTACCCGATGCATTGATTATCGAACCCCTTACACCTGTTGTATGAGCCAAAGCCATAAAGAAGAAATAGTATTGACCGACTGTCTGAAAAAGAGACAGTATAAGAATGGGTCTTACGGATTCTTTACCCGGTTTCAGGAACTTACGTGATATGAGCGAACCGAAACAGATGGTCATAACGCCTGCCAGTATAAATCTTGCTCCCGCAAGCATTATACGCGAAGCCGTATCGGATGGGCCGATCTTAAAGAGCTCGTAGGCAATCTTTATCGCCGGGCTGGCACTTCCCCACAGTATACAGCAGAATAAAGCCGTAGCAAATGTGACCGGGAACCACGCCCATATGTTTTTCTTTTCTTCCTTAACCTTTTCCATCATCTGAGTATTATCACTTCCCTTTCCGGTACTGGTCGTCTGTCATAGCATTTATGTTTAATTCTTCAAACATCGTCGAATACTCCTACGACTTTCATATAATTTATGTACTGCGAACCGGTAGTAGGTACAGACTATTATTTGATGCACTTTTGACCGGATTCCCTCCTTAGTCCTGCTGTTACAAGCAGTAATCCCAAGATTACCGGAATCTTAAGATACACTTATACAAAATAAACCCCTGTCATAGGCAGGAGTCTATTTTATTATGTGTGTTCACATTAATATCTTTTGTTAATCTGTAGCGGTGGTAGTTTATTTATTCATATCCTTTTATCAGAAATATATTATACGTATTCCATCAGGTAATACTATACCGAAACCATTAGGTAATACTATGCGTGAACCACCGGGTATAAATATACCGTTTCCGGCAGGTGCTACGATTCCGTTTCCGGCAGGTGCTACGATTCCATTTCCGGCAGGTGCTACGATTCCATTTCCGGCAGGCGCTACGATTCCGTTTCCGGCAGGTGCTACGATTCCGCTTCCACTCGGAACTGCTATGCCTGCTCCCTTGGGGATCAGGATACCTGAGCCACTGGGTAATACTATACCGTTTCCGGTAGGTGCTACGATACCTGCGCCCTTGGGAATCAGGATACCTGAGCCGCTGGGTAATACTATTCCCGAGCCATTAGGCATTACTATTCCTGAACCATTAGGCAATATTATTCCGTTACCATTAGGTAATACTATTCCATTTCCACCGGGTACTACGATTCCGTTTCCGACAGGTGCTACGATTCCGTTTCCGGCAGGCACTACGATTCCGTTTCCGGCAGGTGCTACGATTCCGTTTCCTGCAGGCACTACGATTCCGTTTCCGGCAGGTGCTACGATTCCGTTTCCGGCAGGCGCTACGATTCCGCTTCCGGCAGGTGCTACGATTCCGCTTCCGGTAGGTGCTACGACACCGTTTCCTTCAGGTGCTGCTATCCCGTTTCCGGCAGGTACCACTATACCAGAACCGCTGGGTACCACTACAATTCCGCTACCCTTAGGAATTACTATCTCAGCATGAACAGCTGATGCAGGCATTGAAAATCCAACAACCAGAAGCGATGTTAACAGGCACAACACTTTCTTTCTCATAATCTTTCTCCTTTTAGATTATTTTTCGTATTTTGCAGAAATTGCAAACTACCACCACGGATTGTCCTGACAACTGCAATCCGTACATCTCCACTAAAGGTAATTATAGCAGAATTATATATATTTTCAATTATTACAATGTATAAATTTAATATTAACTCGCATATATTCATTATCAGCGCCCGGAATTAACCATTATTACGCTTATTACCAGAACAGCCGGATATATAACGGCAACGAGCATCCCGGCCTGCAGGTTATCACCCATGCGCTCTGTAATCTCTCCTACGATACCGGGACCTATAGCTCCTCCGATATCACCCGCCATCGCAAGCAGAGCAAACATGGCAGTACCTCCAAGTGGGAGCAGCTTGGACAGCATAGAGATGGTTCCCGGCCACATGATACCTACTGCAAAACCGCACTGTATACATCCCGCCAAAGCAACAAACGGATTTTTCGATAATCCTGCCAGCAGATAACAGACAAGGCACAGTATCCCGGATCCTGTCATATATCTCTTAAGATCGATCCTGTCCCCGAATTTCCCATATATAAGCCTGCTAAGTCCCATCATCACTGCGAACAGGCACGGGCCTGCCATATCTCCCACCGTTTTGGGAAGTCCAAGCGCAGATTCTACAAAGGCAGACGCCCACTGCGCCATAGACAGCTCCGATGCACCTGCACATATCATAAGAAGTACACCGAGTAAGAACTTAGGGGTTCTGAACAGTACTTTTACAGACATCCCCTCTCCGTCCTCCGTAAGCAGCTCTATCTGACAGGTTATGAAGTTAAAAATATTAAAAAACGGAATGATTGCCCACAGGCATGCAAGCCATCTCCAGTGCTCTGTTCCAAACATTGCAAAAAAAGCCGACGACAGGACTATCACTCCCACACTGCCCCAGCAGTAGAAGGAATGCAGCAGACTCATCACCGCTTCCTTATTATCAAAGGGACAGGCTTCGACTATCGGACTTACGAGAACCTCAATAAGCCCGCTTCCGATCGCATAAACGACAACACTCACCATTATTCCGGCAAAAGGGTCTGACATAAGCTGTGGAAGCACCGCCAGGCATACCAGTCCGAGCGCCGATGTAACCTCAGAAGCAACAACACATAATCTGTATCCTATCCTGTCCGCCACTTTGGCGCAGACTGCATCCACAATAAGCTGCGTGAAGAAAAATACAGTCGATATAAGAGCTATTTTTCCCAGAGGAATCCTGAAGCTTTTATGAAATGTAAGAAACAAAAGAGGTGCAAAATTAGCCGCGATCGCCTGGGTGATAAAACCCAGGTAACACGCGGCCAGTGTCTTTTTATAATTCTTCCTGTCCGATAGATCGTTCTGTTTCATAAGTACCTGTCAGTCATTATATCCGTTCGGATTCATACTCTGCCATCTCCAGGAGTCCTCGCACATCTCATCTATACCGTACTGTGCCTCCCAGCCAAGCTCCTTCTTAGCCAGCGAAGAATCCGCATAGCAGGTAGCTATATCTCCCGCACGGCGCGGCTTGATCTCATATGGCACTGCGTGTCCGCAGGCCTTCGAATAGGCCTCAACGATCTGAAGCACACTGTATCCGTTGCCTGTGCCAAGATTATATATCTTCACACCCGGATTCTCTTTAATCTTGTTTATTGCCTTTACATGTCCCTTAGCCAGATCTACAACATGTATATAATCCCTTACACCTGTTCCGTCGGGCGTATCATAATCATTTCCGAATACTCCGAGGCATTTTAACTTGCCAATGGCTACCTGAGCTACATATGGAAGCAGATTGTTGGGAATACCCTTGGGATCTTCGCCGATGAGTCCGCTCTTATGTGCTCCGATCGGATTAAAGTAACGAAGAAGGATAACATTCCACTCAGGATCCGATATATTAAGATCTGTAAGTATCTCCTCCAGCATGCTCTTCGTCCTTCCGTAAGGATTGGTTATCTTACCCTTGGGACACTCCTCCGTGATCGGAACAAACGCAGGATCGCCGTATACAGTGGCAGATGATGAGAATATGATATTCTTACAGCCGTTCTTCCTCATGGCATCAAGCATAACAAGCGTCCCGTTTATATTGTTCTCATAATACTCAAGAGGCTTCTGAACAGACTCACCAACTGCTTTCAATCCTGCGAAATGGATAACACATTCAGGCTTCTCTGAAGAAAAAATCTCATTCATAGCCTCTGCATCCCTGATATCCTTATTGTAGAAGACCACCTTCTTACCGGTTATCTCTTCTATCCTGCCTACCGCTTTCTCGGAGGAATTATACAGGTTATCTGCTATAACCACCTCATATCCTTCATTAAGCAGCTCCACGCAGGTATGGCTTCCGATATATCCTGCTCCTCCGGTTACCAGTATCTTCATAAATTCTCCCACCTTTCTCATCTTAACGATGATTCATTCTATTTCTGTTATTAATTTTTCTGTAATTTATTATTTCTTTTCCGTATGATTATTTAATGTCCTTAAACACTCTCATTCCGCCGTATTTCCTTATCCTGAGAACATGGCAGCTTCCTTCCCCGAAGTATTTCTCAATATATGTTTTATATTCGTCAACCAGCTCCGTGGGTATAAAAACCTGGATCGTTCCGGCAAAGCCTCCGCCGTGAACCCTGTATCCGGCCTTTTCTCCCAGCATCTCGCCGGTAAGCGCAAGAGCAAGAGATACACTCTGCTCATTAATGTCCCGGTTACTGTACACATTCTGCAGATGCTTGAATGAACTGTTGCCGGAATCGCAGATGAGCTTCTTAAACAGCTCGATATCGCCGTCCTCCAGTGCCTTAACCTCATCACTCACTCTCGCATCGTCCGTATAGAAATGAAGAGCCCTCAGTACCGCTCTGTCTCCACAGCTTTTTCTTATATCCGGAATATTCTCAAGGAACTCTTCCGGCCTTACTTCCTTGAGAAAATCTTTTCCGAAATACTCCGCCACCTTGTGCATCTCTATCGGGATAGCAGCATAATCATCGGTAAGATCTGCATGATCGGCTCCCGTATCCACAATACACAGACTGTGACCGAATGCATCGAAATCAACCTTAACAGGCCTGATAACCGGTTCTTCCACGTCAGCGAAATCAATGTTTACCAGTCCGCCCACGCTTGATGCCATCTGATCCATAAGGCCGCAGGGCTTGCCGAAATATACATTCTCAGCGTATTGGCTCACCTTTGCAATGTATACCGCGTCAAGGCTTAGGTCATTGTACAGGCCTGACAGGATCGTTCCAATGGCTACCTCGAAGGCTGCCGATGAGGAAAGGCCCGCACCCACGATAACATCACTGGTCATATACGCCTTAAAGCCGCCTACCTTATAACCATCCTCTTTTATCCTTGCCGCCACGCCTCTTATAAGAGCTTCGCTGCTGCCTTCTTCCTCTTCACGTTTTTCCGGGCTGTTTACATTTACAGGCTCTATATCAAAATCATCGGATACGACCTTGATAATACCGTCATCAGTCTTCGATACAATAGCTATCGCATCAAGGTTGACCGCTGCAGCAAGCACCTGCCCGTGCTGATGGTCGGTATGATTGCCTCCAACCTCTGTTCTTCCCGGGGCTGAATAGATCTCCACCTCTTTGTCTCCATAGAGCTCAAGATACTTATCCACCGCTTTTTCATAGCGCTCCCTCTGCCCCTTCGTAAGTGAGGCATCGGCATATACATCTGTCAGTCTTTCATCCAAACAGCCTTTTGCAATATAGGCTTTAAGTTCACTCGCTTTCATTCTCCCTCCCACTTTCTTTACCGTAACATTTTTTCAAAAGAACCGGCGTTACTATTGAGCTTGCAAGTATAAGCAGGATAACGGCCGTAAAATAGTCTGATGTCAGCAGACCTGCGGACAGGCCCTTCTGCGCCGTGATAAGAGCCACCTCGCCTCTCGCCATCATGCCTATACCTATCTTTAGCGAATCAGCGCCGGCAAATCCTGTCAGCCTTGAGCACAGACCGCACCCTATTACCTTGGCCACAAGAGCGACCACAACAAAGCTTATGCTGAACAGCAGCAGACGCCCGTTCATTGAGCTTATACTAGTCTTAAGACCTATTCCCGCAAAAAACAGAGGGGCAAATACCATATAGGAACTGACATCCACCTTACTCTCTATGTATTCACGGTCGCTTAAGTTGCATAATATAACACCCGCTACATATGCCCCGGTTATATCGGCAATACCAAAGAACTCTTCGGCTATAAATCCCAGAAGGAAACAGTAACACAGACTGACTATCGGTACTCTTCTCGAATGGGGGTGATTAGTATCAAGCCAAACCATTCCCTTATAGATCAGATATCCCGAAATGATTGCTATAACAAAGAAGAGGACCACCTTTATTATAACGGTTCCTATGCCGGAGCTTTCTCCGGTTCCGCTCATACTGATGACCACGGTCAGGACTATTATACCTATAACATCATCTATTATGGCTGCACTTGTTATTGTTGTGCCCACCGTATCATTAAGCCTGCCCAGCTCCTTAAGTGCCGCAACGGTTATGCTTACGGAGGTTGCCGACATGATCGTACCGATAAAAAGGCCTTTAAGGAACTGTTCCGATCCCGGCACATCAAACCCGTAGAAAGCCATGAACAGGAGCGTTCCAAGTATTATCGGCACCGCCACTCCGGCACAGGCAATAAGCGTCGCCTTAAGTCCCGTTTCCTTAAGCTCCTTCAGATCAGTACCAAGCCCGGCATCAAACATAAGCATTATCACGCCGATCTCAGCCATTTTGGAAAGGAAATCCGTATCCTGAACCAGATTAAAAACAGCAGGACCAAGGATGAGGCCGGCCATTATCTCTCCCACCACCTCGGGAGCTCCGATCTTTCTTGCAATAAGCCCGAGCATCTTGGCACCAAACAGAAGAATTGCAAGATCAAACAGAAATTTTACTCCATCCATAACAGCCACCTTCCAATCAAGAAATCCATCCGACGTTATTTCAGTATGACATTTATATCAGTATATCATATTTTCATCTATTCGCTACTGTTTCTTTTCAAAGTGATATGTCAGCGAATAAAAAAAACAGCAGTTACCTGCTGTTTTTCAATTTCATTATCTGTTCCCAACACTTAAATATATGATTCAGTGAATAACAATACTATACTTTTTATTAATAGAGTGCCCGATCGTCGCGTTCATCCCCGGATTATTTCCATGAATCTGCTCTTTATTGGTGCAAAAGCATCATTTACGAATCCGAAATCCTTCTCCTTGTAATTCCACAGAGCGCTTCCTATACCGAATTTCTCAAACGCTTCATGTATATCCTTAAGCCAGCGCAGATTACTCTCTGCATCGGCAAGGTCTATAACACCGTATTCACCGCAATACAGAGGCACATCATCCTTCTGCGCCTTATCCACCGCCGGCTTGAATATATCCTCGAAGAACTCAGGCCCGGGCTCACTGATACCTTCCCTGTAAATGGCCCCGCCAAGATCAGCCGTAAGGCTGTTGCCTGCCTCTCTGTATTCCGCAAGGCTCTTAGGATATGAGATCCGGAAATCATTCGGCATCTGCTCTACCCAGTATGCTCCCTGATGTGTGAAGATCATAGGCTCATAGCAGTGGAAATTATAGACGATATAAGGATCTATCGGAATATCTATGAGCGGAACGGTACTTACATTGTTGTAGCATACGCCGCCTATTATAAGAAAGCTCTCGGGAACTATACTGCGCATTACCTCAATGTAGCGCTTAACCACCGCATTCCATGCATCCGCCACTTCCATGAGCACCACCTCATTAAGCGGCTCAAACGCAATCTGCTTCGGATAGTCCCTGAACTCCTCGGCTATCTCCTTCCAGAGCGCCAGGAACCTGTCCTGAAGAGCCTCGTCATAGAAGAATTTCTCCCTGTCCATATCCTTAAGAGGATCGAAGCTGTAACCGTAGCACTCATGCAGGTCTAT
Source organism: Lachnospiraceae bacterium (assembly GCA_024691125.1). Taxonomy (GTDB): domain Bacteria; phylum Bacillota; class Clostridia; order Lachnospirales; family Lachnospiraceae; genus UBA2868. The sequence goes on from JAILNV010000075.1 coordinate 8,424, forward strand.
TATCATATTAAGACCGTATTCCTCACACCATTCACGGCAGCTTCTTAAATATCCGAAACCATCCTCGATACGGTTCCCTTCTTCATCCTGAAGCACATTGTAATCAACAGGCACTCTGACATGGTCAAAGCCCAGTTCTGCAATATCCTCTATATCCTTTTTCTGTATAAAGCTCTCAAAATGATTTATATCATATTTAGCAAACTGGGATATCCATCCTCCCAGGTTAACACCTTTCCTGAAACCCTCGAACACACGCATTAGAAATTCCTCCACTAACTATAGTGAACTGATTTGATCTTTCACTATAAATATCTGTTTGAAGACAGCTGTAACTATACCTTCATCAGCCCTTAACAGCACCCGATGTCATCTCTCCGACTATGAACTTCGAAAGGAGCAAATAAATGATGACAACAGGGAATATCGAAGCTGCGATCATTATGTATATCTGACCCATATCGAAACGGAGATAATCAGCGCCTCGAAGCTGTGCGATAAGTACCGGAAGCGTCTTCTTTACATCCGTATGTAGAATAAGGGCAGGAGTAAAGTAATTATTCCAGCTTCCCACGAAGGCAAAGATAAGCTGAACCGTAAGCGCGGGCTTTATAAGAGGGAACATAATGGTATTGTATGTCCTGAATTCTCCCGAGCCGTCGATCCTGGCTGCTTCCACGAGTGACATGGGAAGATTGCTCTGCATGTACTGTCTCATATAGAAATAAGTTACAGGAGAGGCAATAGCCGGAAGTATAAGCGGTATCAGAGTGTCGTCAAGCTTCATTTTACCTATAAGCTGTATGAAACCAAGGGCGGTTACCTGACCGGGTATCATCATGACAGCCAGGATAAATGCCGCTATCGCATCTCTTCCCTTAAAACGGTAGGTATGTATTGCATAAGCAGTCATTGCCGAGAAATATACACACAGTATTGCACTTCCGAACGATACGATAAGACTGTTTATAAATCCTCTCGCTATAGGCAGCGTACCGTTTACCAGATTCTGCCAGTTATCCATGAAATGAGTACTGGGAATAACCGTAAAGCCCTTGGTCATCTCAGCATGTGACCTTGTTGAATTAATGATCAATATGTAGAACCATATCAGGCAGACAATCGTGAAGAAGATAAGAACAACATAAGCAAGGACTCTTCTTGCACCGACCGACATACCGTGATTTCTATTCGCTGTACTTTCCATCATATCCTCCTTATCCTTCTTCCTTCCTGCTGTTGAACCGGAACACAAACAGACTGAGTACCGCGGTCACGAAGAACATAAATACCGAAAGAGCACCGCCCATACCGAAGTTCTTGCTTGTAAGATATTGATTTAAGTTCATGATAACGGTTGTTGTTGTAGCCATCGGATTACCACGTCCGTTAGTGAGTATCTGAGGCACATCATACATCTGGAGTCCGCCGATCAGCGAAGTCACCATAACATATATAAGGATCGGCTTAAGTATCGGTAAAGTAATGTTGAAAAATATCTGTGATGCTGTTGCTCCGTCCACCTCGGCCGCTTCATAAAGTGCCGAGTCGATACCGAGCATACCTGCCAGAAGCAGAAGTGTTGTATTTCCAAACCACATCAGAAAGTTCATAAAAGCAACCAGTGCTCTTGCACTGCCGATATGCTCCATAAACTTATACGGCTGTGATATTATATTCAAGCTGATAAGAATCTGATTTATCGGTCCCGAATCTGATGTAATGGCGAAGAATAACATGGCAAACGCCGAAGCCATTATCAGGTTGGGCATATATATGGCTGTTTTGAAGAATCTCTGTCCTTTAAGCCTTAACGAAGGATCCGAGAACCAATATGCCAGCAGAAGTGCCACCAAAATCTGCGGAATGAATCCACCGATCCACATGATCAGTGTATTTCCAAGATATTTCCATATCTCAGGAGCGCCAAGCAGGCTCACGTAATTCTTAATACCGATAAAGGTAGGTCCGATCTGCTTGAGTCCCGAACGGTAATTTTCAAAAAAACTGTTGTATATTGTAGTTACCAGAGGGATGAAGCTGAAGATAATGTAAGCTATAAAAAAAGGAGCAAGAAAAATATAGCCCCATTTATTGTACTTCACCACCTTGGATGTCTTTTTCTTTTCCATGACGATCCTCCCGATTACCTGCCGGTTGCTTATAAGTATCCGTCTGCCGGGAATGTGCCCGGCAGACGTTTGATCTAATTTAATTCTCTGTTTTGAAAAATCCGATTAGTATGTAAGATCAGGATATCTTGTTGTTGCAAGTGTATAGAACTGATTCATAGCCTCGTCTATTGTTGCATAGTTACCGTTGATGTAGTCACCCATAGCTGTCTGGAAGTCTCCGAGAAGACCCTGATCGTAAGCTGTAAGGTTAGCCATATCGATATTGTCAGCACCTGCACAGAACATCTTAAGAGGGTTCTGTCCGCCAAGTACCTTATTCTGATATGAATCATCATTAGCGAGTTCTTCCATTACAGGCCTGTTGTTAACAAAGTCATTGTCCTTAAGAACGATATCCTTCATGATCGCAGGATCACATGTCATCTTTCTCATGATATCTGCAACGAGCTCAGTGTTATCTGAACCTGCTGCTGCGCAGATCCATGTTCCGCCCCAGTAGAAGCCCTGAGGTCCTTCTGTTGCAGCCCAGCCGCCGTCATGTGCAATAGAGCCTTCTGTATCAGCTGCCATACTGAAGTCGATAAGCCAGGCGGGTCCGAAATAAGCGAATACCTTTCCTTCAGGATAGAAGCCCTTGCTCCAGTCATCTGTCCACTGTCCATGTGTTCCGCAGTAACCTGCATCTGCAAGCTTCTTGGAATCCTCAACCCACTTGATAAGGTTGTCATCCACCTGGATCTTGTTTCCGTCTACCCAGGGAAGCTTGGCATTGTTCTGATATACACGGAAGGTATCAGCTGTTGAAGATATTACGTTATATCCTGCATCCTTAAGCTTCTTTGCTGACTCAAAGAACTTATCCCAGTCTGAGAATTCCTTCTGGATATCTGCAGGCTCCTGAGAACCGAATACTTCCTCAGCTATTGCTCTGTTGTAGATCATAACACCGGGGCAGCCCTGCCATGAAGAACCCTTAATAACGCCGTTTGAATCTGTAACAACTGTCTGGGTATATTTATACTGATCCTTTATATCATCATCTGTGATTCCGATATCCTTGATGGGAAGTGTGTAATCCGTATCTGTATACTTAACAGCATAGTCAGCTTCTACAAGGAAGAGGTCAAGCTTATCATCTGTTGCTGCGCTTTCCTGTCCGAGAAGGATCTCGTCAAGTCTGTTCTGATATGCATTCTCTTCGTTGGGTGTTATAAGCCACTTAACTGTTACATCACCGATCTTACCTGTAGTTCCGTCTACCTCTTCGTATCCGGGATAATGATCAACCAGACGGCTCTTGAACTCCTCGTTCCATGCGCTGATGTTAAGAACCTTTCCCTGGTCTCCTGATGCAGCAGGTGCTGCAGCTTCACTTGAGCTGTCCTCTGCCGGAGCCTCGGCTGTCTCTGTACTGTCTGTTGCTGCCTCTGTAGCAGCGGGTTCTGCTGCGGGTGCTGCAGGAGCTGCAGCCTGTCCACCGCCACAAGCGGTAAGACCGAGTACCATTGTAGCTGTAAGCAGAGCACTGATCAATTTCTTCTTCATTATTATTTCCTCCTTTGAAATAAATGATATTATCTGGGGTATTCCCCTTGAATACCACGTTTATTGTGATTATATAGTACTACTGCCATCCATCAGTTTATATCAAATAAATTGAAAAAATATTAAATTCATGCTATATTCTGTATAACAATTCAGAACATCACATAAATTTTTAAATATGATGTGTCATGCTTGCATGTAAACAGCAATTTTACAAATTTATGTATTTGAGCAGAACACTTAGCGAGGGTGCTAAACATCCGGGGGATGTTTGCTCAGCACCGACCGAAACGAAGTGTAGACTTTTTCGAGCTTAGTGTAACCCATCCAAAAAACAGGAAGCAACTATGTCCAATATAGATAAAGAATGGATCAATTCCGAACTGAATACATCAGAGGAAGGCTTTATCCATTGCAGTCCCAATGAGGAACAGTGGTTTTATAAAAAAGTTGCCGACGGTGATGTCGAGGCTGTCAAGAAGAACTGCGAAGAAGAAGATTTCGCCGAAGGCGAGGGAATCGGAAGGCTTTCACGCGACCGCCTTACCAATAAGAAATACCATTTCGTAGTAAGCACAGCACTGATAACCCGTATATGCTCGGAAGCCGGAATGGAAATGGAGCAGGCCTACCGGCTCAGTGACTTCTATATACAGAAGCTTGATGATATACACAGCCTGGAAGAAATGGACCGGCTACATGATGCAATGGCTCTTGATTTCACCAAGAGAATGAATACCCTCAAACGAAGCGCCTCATATTCGCGGCCGATGACAGACTGCCTTAATTATATCTATGCTCACGTGAGGGATCGTGTTACCATCAAGGATCTTGCCGAGTACACCTCGAACTCAACCAGCTATATATCAAGGCTGTTTAAGGAGGAACTGGGAATATCGGCCAGTGATTATATAAGGCAGACCAAGGTGGAACGCGCCAAGAACATGCTTAAATACTCCGAGTACTCACTTGTTGAGATTTCCAATTATCTGTCCTTCTCATCGCAAAGTCACTTTATTCAGATATTCCAGAAGGAAACGGGAATGTCGCCCCGCAAATACCGCGAGGCCTATGCAGGTTCAATATGGAAAGAAGAAGCCGCTACGGATTCGTAGCGGCTTCTTCTTATAACCTCTTAACTCATATTACGGCGTTTATTTATTTCCAAGAACAACCTCTATGGTATTTTCTCTGTCTTCCTTTAATTCCGAAGCATTGATCAGAGCTCCCTTGTCCGTTTCGACTTCATTTTCATTACATAACAGCTTTACTATCCTGTAATTTCCGTATTCCAGCCTGTCCGCATTACTGATGCATATGTTAAGGAACCTTCCCCTGAAGTAGAGCCTGATTCCTGCCATACCCTTATCATCGAACTGTTCAGGCACAAGCTTCGGATCTATCTTAAGCTCTCCGGCTTCTCCCCTGACTCCGAACACCTCTGTGATCATTGTCAGAAGATACCAGGATGCTGCGCCCGTAAGGTAGGTGTATACTCCCCTTCCGTCTATGTTGAAATACTCGGGAATCCCCGGATACATTCTGCTCCTGTCGTAATCAGCGGCCGCTTCATACAGAGTTATCAGCGCTTTATAACCTTCTCTTACGAATCCCCTTTTGTATAATGAATAAGCATACATAACCGTCATATGGGAAAATACCGCTCCGTTCTCCTTCTCACCGTATGCGAATCCGAACATCCTTCCCATGTTAAGCTTAAGCTCGCCAAAATCGGTATTAAGACGATATCCGCCGATTTCCTTCCTATATAAATAACGGTCGGCAGCCTTCACTATCTTTGCTGTCATATCATCATCTGCAACAGAGCTCATCACAGCAAACACCTGCCCCGTCAGCATCATGCGTGTATCTTCGGCATCCTCTCCCACACGCTCTGCCTGATTACCGTCATTATCATAATAGCTGTTAAACCAGCCTCTCTGTCCGTTATCGTTTAACCACTCCTGATTCCTTAAGCGCGCGGTCATTTGTTCTGCTCTGTTTCTAAGGATAACTGCCGTTTTTTTAATTGATATTGCAATCTGTTTTCCTGTTATGGACGGGAAGCAGCTCCTGCAGTATTCCTTCAGCAATTCAGAGGATGCTCCATGATCACGGGCATTCTCACCATTTATCAGATCTCCAAGCTCTTCAAAAACCATGACCTCATCGTTTCCTGTAAGCTCTCCATATTTTTCCATATAATCCGCGAGATCATTAAGATTCATTGTATAAGCAAAGGTAAAGGCTACGCTCTCTCCATTCTCCGAAGCCATATCAAGAGCATCGTTCCAGTCTGCGCCGCGAAGTCTCAGAATGCCGTGCGCTCCGGTTTCATTTACCGCTGTCAGTGTTTCAACCAGTATATGCTCAAGCACGGTTCCGAGATATACGTTTCCATCCGCATCCTTAAGCCTCGGATCTTCGTCCGAAAACGTTTTATCGAACTCTGTTCCTCTCATAAATATAGAATCTCTGAAATAATATGTTTTTTCATTAAGTATATCGAAGTCACCCGTCTGATCCATATACAGTATCAGGGTTCTGAGTGGCCAGAAAGCATGGTCCATCCATACCCTTGCAATTCCGTTACGGTCTGCCACGAAATTACCCATACCATCACCGATAATGGTCGCATTGGTTCCGTCAGCCCTTACTCCGCCGAAATTCGCTACTATCATCTCCCTGACATCATCGGGCTCCATGAAAAGCAGTGAAAGGCAGTCCTGCCACAGGTCTCTCCAGCCTCTTCCGCCTCTTCCGTAATCGTGATAAGGCAGGAAGGAGCAACCGAAAATCCTGCGCAGTATCGGCTGGAAGGTTACCCACTGCATGAAATGATCGAATATCCTGTCTCCCGTTTTAAAAGAAACATTTACCTTGTCATTCCAATATGCATTAAGAGCCTTAAGCTCTTCTGCCGCCGTTCCCGGTTTAGAGTACTTTCTCTCTATTCTGTCTATTGAACCATCATCCTCCGACACCCCTATAAGCACAACATAGTCTGCACTTTCTCCCGGGCGCAGTACAACATCCGCAAACCGAAGTCCGCCCATTGCTTCTCTTCCGTCTATGCATGTCCCTTCCTTTACTCCGCTCTCTTCACGGTACATCGCGCGCGGGCAGATAAAGCTTCCGCCCTCTCCTATAAATGAATCAACGGTCGGATAGAATGATATGGGCGCATTTCCCTTGCCGTCGAAGCCGCTCACATAATAAATCCTGTTATTTTTTCTGTGTCCCTTCTCATCAAAGGAAAGAGTGGGCTTCATCCTGACTCCCGATTCGGTAGTCCTTATACGATTAAGCATTGAAGTCACATTTCTGTGATCCCTTATGTTGTCCGCAGACCTTCCGAAGATCGGTATTGCAGCAACAGGTATTATCTCCATCCTGTTCCTGCTCCGGTTTTCTATATGAACCATCATGATCTCAACATTTTCATTAACAGGTATGAAAGAGGTCACCTCGGCACTTACCATGTATCTGTATGAGGTTCTCCGTATACGGTGCCACATATATCCGGCTTCCACGGAGCTTTTGTCCTGGTATTTGGTGAACTTATCGCTCTCCTGCCTGGCCGAATTACCCGTAACGGACCATATTCCGTAATCATGTATGTTAAGCCAGAAATTTCTGGTACTCCTGTTATTGTGTAGTCCCTCGACAGTTACCGGCTCAAGAACGAAGGTTTCCTGATCCACCATGGCATCTCCTGCCAGATTGGGATTTACAGAGCCTTTAAGTCCCTTTTCTCCTGCAATGGGAAAATACAGATGTGCAGAATTCTCGGCACTTTCCAAAAGAAATGTCTCACGATCGGAATTAAATCGAATCTGATACATAATTTTTCCTCCCACGTCGTCATAAGGAGTATCCCTTAAAGCATTGATCCATCATCACAAAATCATAATGCCAAGGATACTACCATACGATTTTACTAAAGAGCGAAGATCATATATATCAGATTGTTTTCAAAAATATCAAAAATCAGTACCAAAAATTCTTTAAAACAGGATTTACGATACTCTTTATGCGGTCTGGTTCCCGTTACAGATCAGGCAAAAGATACGTAACCACATAATAGATCAGATAAATATGGATGGGATAAAAGAAATAAAAGACATACTTTGCCTTAAGGCCTCTCTTACCGTTATACAGGAAGATGGGAATGAACGAAAAGATCGCAAATGGCTCAAAGGTAAACACCAGTGCTCCTCCGATGCATGTAAGCAGACGGTTGAAATGCAGTATGAACATAACAACAACGGCAATGACTCCGAAATAATCATAATCCGTCTTAAGCCACCAGGCCGCAAGACAGCCGGCTCCGAAGATCACACCCATTACCACAGTTTTTACTCCTATAGGATAGTCATTTCTCATCCTCACCTTATTCATTCCGCAGATGGTCAGCAGCGAGATAAACAGAGTCAGAAATACATTTTGATACGCAAGGCTTAAGTTATTTCCGGTAGCCAGCAGATTAAACGCATGCTCCGACAATATAGCAAGAACAAGTAGCCTGAGCAGATATTTCTTAAGATTATGAGTATGGAAAAAACCTTCTACCAAAAGGAAACAGTATATGGGGAATGCCAGCCTTCCAAATGCCCTTCCTGCCTTATAGACCGTATCTATCCTCCTAATGCTGTCATAATCCAGGCCCAGGATATAACTCCTGTATTTACGCAGAAGCATATGAAAGCTGTGATCCACGAACATGCTTACACATGCCATTATCTTTATGGTACTGCCGCTAAAGCATCTTGTTTCCAACAGCTTCCATAGCAGATCTTTATTCTTTCCGGTCACTGTACCTGTATTATTCGGTACACAATGATCATCTTCCGTGTTTTTATTCACTTCGAAATCTTTATAATCTTCCAACGAACCCTCTGCTCCTATTCGTAATCATCGTACTCCTCATATGCATCCGGGCTTTCATCATATCCTTCATCTTCTTCATACTCTTCATATTCGTCGTATCCGCCCTCATCTTCATATTCGTACTCTTCCTCATATCCCTCGTCGTATTCGCCGTCATACTCTCCGACATAACCGTCATAACCACCGTCTTCATAATCATTCTCCCCTTCTTCACCCTCCTCTTTATAACCCCGGGGCTTCCTTACAATAAGGTTGATCAGATGGCTGTGATGAAGTACGAACACGGAAACGAGCATGAAAAGATGTGTATAGAACGCACCGATAAGATAATAATTGCGTTCAAGGAGATATCCGTTCTCAAAGCCGAAATAACACAGGATACCTGTAATGAGAAGTCCAAATATCAAAAGATAGAGATTCTTGAAAACATTTTTAAGAGCCAGGAGAAAATCAATAAAGGATGCATCAAAATATACGAACCGACCCACCATAAGACCCAGGTAATAAAGCATGACCGGACTGTACTCACTTTCATCCCCGATAACATTCAGATAAAGAAGAATACAGATCACATAAAACATTCCAAGCATCCTTACCGAAGCTTTCTCTTCTTTATCGATCTTCTTAAGCGGTATAACGATCCTGTCAAGAATGGAATTAAGAACGCAGGAAATGCATATAAACAGAAGCAGAACGAAATCCTTCCACCCCTCCCATATACTTATAAACGTTCCGAAGAGCTCATATTCGGCGCTTCCTACCTCTCCCTGCAGCACGGAATAAATATGATTACATATGATATATGCACAGGAAAACGACATGACGGAAGTCGCGGATATTATCATTTCATAGAACCTCTGCACGCGGTTCATTGACCTGTCATACAGTTCTCGCCTTCTTTCTTTACGATCTACCGACATAACCGATATCCTTACTCCGCCAAGTATGGTAAATACACATAATGTCACCATTGCAAATGACATACAAAGGAATATCAGCTTTTCGGTTGTATCAAAATCCGGATTAAGATAAGCATCTACAGTCATAATTCCTCCGATTAAACCTTTGATTTTTGTAATACTTACATCACAGAACAATATTGGCAAACTATAACACGATTTGTTCGCTCAATTAAACGCATTTATCAAACAATACAAAAAAATATCATTTTTTCGCAAAAATGTCATACAAATATATATATTTTCTTTATTTTATATGATATAATAAAAATGACCCTCATTTCAAACATTTTAGCATCTGACGGAGGTAGCGCGATGACATATAAGGATATAGTCGATAGAGTCAGGGAAGTATTTGAGTATGCTGATGCAAGAAATATATTTGAACATATAGCCATACAGATAAATATTACCGGTGAAGGAGCAGGGGTTATGTATTTGGAAGTCGCTCAGCGCCAGGTCACTGTTGAACCTTACGATTACTATGACCACGATGGTCTTGTTACCATTGATTCCCGCATTATCATGGATGTCTGTGATAAAAAATACTCACTACGTCAGGCATACAAACAAGGGCTCCTAACTTATCAGGGCAACGAGCGCAAATGGCTTGCCTGTCTCAACAACATCACCTTACCTTAGGGTACGGTGATTTTTATTGCCCTGTTTTTTATGCTTATATATGCATGATCTGTTGTTCCTCCGTATTCACCGTCAAGAGTCCATGCAACAGGCTTATCCATAAATATCTCAACATTTTCACTCTTCGCACTTATAATCTCCGGAATATCCAGTCTCCCCGTCATAAGAGCCTGCCTTATTCTGTCCAGCCCGCCAAGTGCCCTTGGCGTCTTTATGAATATACAGTCAAGAAGACCGTCATTCATTTCGGCCCCGTCCGGTACTATATTATTCATGCCTCCTACAGACAGTGTATTTCCCGCAAACCCGAAAATATAATCATCTTCGTACTCCCTGTCTCCGAGCCGTATCCTTGTATGCGCGGAGGCATCCATAAAACGTCTCGGATCCATGCTCTTAAGTATTTCTATCAGATAAGCAAAGAATCCGATCGCATTTTTCATGGTCTGATCCGTGCTGTAGCTCACATCCGTAAAGATTCCGAACGCCGCCACATAAGAAAAAACGCTGCCGTTAAACAGGCCGGCGTCTATTGCTTTAACCTTACCGTTTACAATCGTCTCGGTAGCTTCAACCGGATTGGTAGATATCATCAGCGACGAAGCAAAATCGTTTATGGTACCGGACGGAATGTAGCCGCAGGTAACTTCCGATCCGGAATTGATCATTCCCGCAAACAGTTCATGCAGCATACCGTCTCCGCCACTGCTGACGACAATATCATATTCACCGGCATGATCCGAAATGAAGCTCTGACCATCAAGCGGCGCTGAGGTGGGATGAACCATGACATCATATCCCGAAACGGTAAATCTCCAAAGGATATCGGACAATGCCTGTCCGATCTCACCTCTTCCCGAGTATGGATTATATACAAATAACATTTTCTTTCGTTTTCCGATCTTATTCATAGCGCCTGATATTTATCTCACATTTCGTGTTATTCTTTTGCATTCTGTCAGGTATCCGTATTCCCCAGTATCTCCGACAGTGTCTCCAGCATCTTGGGTACATTATAAGGCTTCGCAAGATGTCCGTTCATTCCCGCTTCCATTGCATTTGCCCTGTCCTCTTCAAAGGCATTGACTGTTACGGCAAGAACGGGCACAGCCGCCTTCTCCTTATCTTCGAAGGCTCTTATTTCCCTTGTTGCCTGGTATCCGTCCTTATATGGCATCTGAATATCCATGAGAACGACATCATAATATCCTGTCCTGTGTTCTCTCACCATATCAACAGCCTCGTTTCCGTCCTGAGCTATGTCCACGGCGAAACCGGCGCCTTCAAGGATGGCCGTTGCTATCTGCTGATTAAGCTCATTATCTTCTGCAAGAAGTATCCTCTTACCCTCAAATGTTTCTTTCCTGTTGTGCTGCTTCGAATTCTTTGCCGTGTTATCGCTTATCTTACAGGGAATATTTACGATAAACTCAGAACCCTGTCCCTCTGTACTTTCCACCTCTATCGTTCCGCCCATCATATCCACGATATTCTTGGTTATCGCCATTCCGAGGCCTGTTCCCTGTATACCGCTTACAGTACTGCTTCTCTCACGTGTGAACGCTTCGAAAATGACCTTTTTGAATTCTTTCCCTATACCTATGCCATTATCCTTTATGCGGAATTCAAAGCATGTCATACCCTCTCCCAAAGCCGGTTTTTCCTCCACAGTAAAGCTTATCCTGCCATGCTCCGGCGTGAATTTAACAGCATTGGTAAGTATATTAAGAAGTACCTGATTAAGCCTCAGCTTATCGGTTATAACACATTCATTCCTTATACCGCTTATATCCACTGTCAGCTCCTGCTGCTTACCCGATATGCTTCCGTGTATGATCGAGCTTACCTCGCTTATAACATCGGGAATCGATACATCTGCATATTCTATACTCACCTTACCGCTTTCAATCCTGCTCATATCGAGCACATCATTGATCAGAGACAGAAGGTGTTGGCTTGATATTGATATTTTACCCAGATAATCCTTAACAAGCTCCTTATCATCTATATATGATTCAGCAAGTGCAGTAAATCCGACTATTGCATTCATTGGCGTGCGGATATCATGCGACATGTTATTTAAAAAAGTGGTCTTGGCCTTATTGGCATTCTCTGCCATATCAAGAGCATAGGCAAGCGCCTCCCGGCTCTTGGCAAGCTCCGCATTCTTTTCCTCGAGCTCAAGCCTCGCTCTCTCCTTGTCATTGATCTCATTCTGCTTTCTCTTAAACTCCCTGTACAGAAAATAGATAACCAGCAGAGCTATGCTTAATGCGATCACACCGAAAACCACTATATAATCCCTGAACATATCAAGGAAACTGTATGAATACAGGCCTCCCGTATACATATTGGCAAGGTTTCTCGCGTAATCGGAACCGACCACATTGATTCCCCTGTTCAGGAGCTTCAGCAGACCCTCATTTCCTATTTCCACGCCAAAACACCGGTCATCACTCATGCTTAGCTGACGCATGGATAACTGGCGATATTTTCTGTTTTTCAATATATCCCCCGCACGGAGACCGTTAAGCGTCGTACACCCTGCTCCTCCGTTAAGCACAGTCTCCAGACAATCATCTATCGAATTGCAGAAGACTATTTCTGCGTTGGGGAAATATGTCTTAATATAATAGAACTGCATACGGTTATTCTCATTAACCGCAAAGCTTTTTGTCTTTTCGTCACTGTATTCTCCGATAAAAACCAGCTCAGTGGAAGATGTAGCTACAGGATTGCTCTGATATATTCCGTTCTCCTCGGAATAATACATACCACCGCCAACCGGAAATGCTGCATCAATCTTCTCTGCAGACATATCTGAGATCATCTCATCATAACTGTCATATCCAGTATATGTGATCTTAATATCCGTTGTCAGTTCCTTGAATATCTTCGGCACAAGCTCTTTTACTATACCTGTAACAGACCCGTCTCCTGCCGTATCACTGTACGGAAGATAATTATTAAGATAACCTATCCTGAGTTCATCATGCCCGTTAAGCCAATCTCTTTCCGCTGGGGAAAGCACTCTTCCCGAAACACTGACCTTATAGTATTTAATCCTTAGCGAATTGATATAATTGCTCTCCTCTGCCGCCAGCTGTGACTGTGCGGTATTCAGCTCCTCAAGTATATCTTCCCTGTTGCGGTTAACGCACAGATAATAGTCTGATGTTCCGAATGTACACAGTACCTCTGCATGATCGCGCCCATAAGCTCCGTCCCCCTCTACCGCAATAAGATCGGCACTGTTATTATCGAAAGCGTTATACAGCTCCTCATAGTCGTCGAAGGTATTAACCTCTGCATTGATCCCCTGTTCATCCAGATACCTTTTAAGTGCGTCTACAAGGGCACTGTCAAGCACACCTATGCTTTTGCCGTTAATGGTGACCGGATCTGCCGTAATGTCTTCATCAAGGTCATGTTTTATCAGATTATAGCTTTCATTTCCCATAGGAAGCGTAGGATAAGACAGAAGACCGGCTCTCTCCTCCTTATATGCAAGGCCCGCAAGAAGATCGACCTCTCCGTCAAGAAGCATCTGATATAGTTCCGCATAGCTTCCGTAAACATATTCGTATTTCCATCCGGTATATTCCGACAGCTTCCGGTAATATTCATAAGCATATCCGTTCTTTACAGCTCCTTCGCGTGCCCCTTCCTGAAATACCTCGTTCTCATAATATCCCACCCTTACGATATCCGCAGCTTTATCCTGCGCATTTATACAGCAGGGATATACTGCCATAAATGAGGTAAACACAATCAGAGCGCTTAATGCTCTGCAGGCTCGCCATATATGCTTTATCTTAAGAAAACATCCCATTTTTTTATCTCTCAACATGGTTATCCTTTTATTTGAAAGCCATAGTTTCTGATACATAATAAAGTATACCACATTTCAATCCGCTTTACGCGATAATCACCCATAAAGTTTTCAGACTTCTTTTTCTTGTAACAAAGAAAAAAATAAAGTATAATCTCTATATCAGGCATCCGCGAGGGATGTTTTGAATCTTGCAAATATGGTAACTATTCTGAACAGCACATTTATATCAAACAGGAATCGTCATGTTTACGCTTAAGAGGCTTGTTTATAAATAGTTACCAAATACAGAACTATTTAATAAGGAGATACCCATGAAAACAGATGATTATACGATTACCGGAAAAGATGCCGATATTACCGAAATTAATAACGTCATCGAAAAGGTCGCAGACTTCAATGACCTTCCGGAAAAAGACAAAAACAAGCTCCAGCTTCTTGCCGAAGAGCTTATCGGAATGGAGAAAGGTCTGCTGGGATTTACGCAAGGCTTATTCCATATTGAGAATACCGGCAATGAATACAGATTATGTCTGCACGCCGATATGAACGTCGACCTTGACACCCAGGAACGGTTCGTTAATATGTCAAAAACACAGAAAAACGAGGCCTACAAGGGTTTTCTCGGGAAGGTTCGTCTTGTTGCGGATACCTTTCTATATCAGCCAACCGGCGAAGAGATGCTTGGTTTCGAGGCTTATTCACTTTCAGAATCCTATGCACCCTATCTTTCACCGGCAGATTATGATATGACATGGTCATTCAGTAAATACAAGGATGATATCGATGACAAAGCTCCGGCATGGGATGAACTGGAGCATTCGGTTATTGCAAGTCTTTCTGATGATCTTATCGTAGCCACAAGAAATAAATCTATCGATGTGATTGTAGTTAAGAAGTTCTGAATACAGATAAGCGATATTCTCATATAAACGATATCCTCATATTAGAGAATATTTTACGCAATCATCATAGCGGACAATAAAAACTGTGATTATAATAAATTCTCTACCGTGATCATAACAAGCAGACTGCCATTCTTAACGGATATGGCAGCCTCTTTATCCTTAAACTCGTTACTGACCCCTATGGGAAAAGTATTTGTAAGCACCGCATCGGTGATTTCATATTTAGTTCCGGTTATACTTACACCCTCACTTCTGTCATCCAGCGAGAATACGGAAAGATAGATACTGTTATTCTGATCCTGTATGTTGTCAATAATCTCCTTTTTAATGGTAGTTTCCGTATTGCTGAAAGCTATTATTTCCTCATATTCATCTATGAACCTGACTATTGCCCCTTTCTTCGCGGCATAATGAGCCGTCTGCAGATTGGCAAGCAAATGATCCGTTCTGTTTCCGAGGGCACAGACAATGATAATATTTCTGTATCCTTCGGAAAGAGCATATTTTACGGCTATAAGAGTATCCGTGTCGTCCTTTTCCTTTGGATAACGCATAATAAGCGCATCCCTTTCATCCAATCCTTCTCTCAGATTATCGGAAACAGAATCAAAATCACCGACTATTACATCAGGTTTTATCAAGTACTTTTCTGCATACTCAAGCCCTTTATCACATGCAATAACGTAATCTGCTCTTAGCCTTTGACGGGGAATATTTGCGAACCTTCCTCCGGAAATAATGAGGCATTTTTTATCGATATTGATATTATTGTATTCTTTTTCCGGTTTATAGCTTTGTTTTATCATTAGAGACACCTGCACTTCCTTTATCCGAAACGATAGGACACAAATAATTCACAATTTTTATTAGCACTCACTATTGACGAGTGCTAACAGATATGATATAACATAATCGTAGCAAGGAAAACAACTAAGCTTGAAACAATTTAACACATTGAAATGTGTAATATAAAGGAGGAATGACTTATGTTGATGCCAAGTATTTTCGGAGAAAACTTATTTGATGATTTTTTTGATGATTTTCACTATCCGCGCAAAGCTGCAAGGCCTGCTAAGGCTCCTGAGATCAGTATAATGAAGACTGATATTAAAGAAAACGAAGCCTGTTACGATCTTGCTGTTGAACTGCCGGGTTACAGGAAAGAAGACATTAAGTTAGAGCTTAAGGACGGATATCTTACGATCAACGCAGAGAGCAAACACGATAACGGCGAGAAGGATAACGATGGTAATTATATACGTCGTGAACGTTATTACGGCAAATCCTCAAGAAGTTTCTATGTTGGCGAGGCTGTAACTGAAGAGGATATTAAAGCCAAATACGAGGATGGAATCCTTAAGATCAATGTACCCAAGAAAGAGCTTAAACCGGTTGTCGACGAAGCGAAATACATTACTATAGAAGGATAATACCAAGCCAAAGTATACCCTCTCGAAAATCCCTCTCCGGTAAATACCGGAGGGGGATTTTTACATGATCTTGATAAAATACATAATATCGAAATAATACATGGCCTTGATTTAATACATGATCTCAATATAACCCATGTTTTCAATATATTACGGCTTGTATTAACCGATCATTGCAGCTTCTTTCTCAAGCTCTTCAAAGTCATATTTTCTCTGCTTAAAGCTGTTAAAACTGTTCTTTTTACTCTTACTCTCCGATACAGGAACTTTAGTGTAATCATTCTTAATTGCAGCTATCATAAATCCTACAATGTTATCAACGTCCTGTTGCTTTGCCAGCTCATATTTACTTATGATCATATCCATATCAAAATCAGCCGCCTCTGCTATCGCCTTGGCATCCTTGGACTTGATTCCGCAATCAATAACATCCCTTATTTCATCGTAGAAATTAAGCTTCTCATCCTCTGAAAGTTCTCTTTCCACTGAATCTGCCGATTCTTCAGCCTTCTTATAAAGCTTAATATAGAAATCAACGCCGTATACTTTTCCGCCCTGACCGGACTTCCTTGGTTTATAGTCAACCTCCATTTCTGTCCTGTCTTTCTTTTCGTTTATCTCCTTAACTGCCACATCTATGCAATTTCTACGGAATTCGAACCAGGTCGTAAAAACCTTCTCCGGAGATGCTTCCAAGGCGGCCTCATAATTGGGTCTTTTCGAATTATTAAGTATCTTCTGGACACTTGCAAGCTCTGCATTTATAACGCCAAGATCCAGCTTAAGCTCAGGAAGATCATAGGTTACTACAAATGCATTATCCTTCCTCTTTTCGCCTCTTGGATAATATGCCCTGCTCTTAAGAAGCTCATAAAGCCGGAAGGAATAAACAGACTTAAAATCAAGCATTGTTTCCAGATTAAGCTTGGTAAAATTCTGTTTAATGTTTTTAAGATATCCGTTAAGATTCTTATTATATTCAAGTGTTAATACACCGTTTTCATAATGTGCGTTATTTATTACCGACATGTAATGAAAGCTCTCATTTATCGGATCTGACATACCAATAACACGACCGGTCATTGAACTTCCGATCTTATCAAGCTGCGAATAGAAGCTGCCGCTTTTCGAATCAAGAAGCTTTTTAAGCTCCGATGCTTTAAGCCGCACTATCAGAGTACCTTCTTTGTCTTCTTCCGCATCTTTTATCTTGTTGAGAGATATCGCCATGACTTTATTTTCTAACAGTGAAGATTTGTATTTTGCTCCGATGAGCAGATTCGACTTGACATAATCACTGTTCTGATAATAAAGCGCAGAACTGTCCCCTTCCCTTTTAAAATCCATATTCACTCCCCTTATTACTACGTAATTATACTAATCCCTACGTCAAATAATATAAACTATGTTTTCGTTTATGTCAACCGCATTTCTACGTTAAACTTGGAATATCAGGATAAATAAGAGCACAATATGTTGTATTTCTTATGTTTTTATGGATTATTTTAACATGTTTTGCGTAGAAATGCGGTCTCAAATTTCTTTTTTTCACGTAGTAAAGAGGTCATCCGTCTCTATTTAACGTAGAAAACAGGTTATCCGCTCCTGTTCTAAACAGAAATTGCCTTTATTTATGTATTTCCATGTTTGGTATAACGTTCGCAAAATATCCGGACTTATTCGACGAATGCTTTCCTGAGTGCGCATATCTGAAAACGCAGGCGTAGCGAGCTTCGTTGAGGCTTTAGATGAGTGCAATCGGGTAAAACAGGCGACAATACGGTCCGGGTATTTAAGATTCTTTATACTACTTTAGTTAGTTCATACTTCCGGATTAAAGTTTAACGTAGGATTTTGCTCTTAGTTATATATTAATCCTCCCATTTTCCTACGTCAAACAACCAATTATGACTTTTGAATACAAATAAGGAAATTCATTCAAAAATTCGCTATTTTACGCCTGATTATATGTGAAATGCATCATTTTATACTCCAAAATCCTATGTTTAAAGTAGTTATCCGGGATTATTGACGTAGTTATTTGGTGTGTTTTTCATCCTGTCTATTCCCATCGCAGTTGTATAACCTATTTTAGCCTTTTCTGACCATATTATTATTCTATTTTCAATATATTTAACCATTTTTCTACGTTAAACATACCTGTTAACTACGTAATTTAACTATATTTCTACGGTAAAGCCCCTTATCTCTACGTTATCTTATATATAATTTACCGCTATTTGCACCAGATTTCTACGGGAATAAATGCACTTTCCCAATCCCCTTTTTCTACGTTTCTTTTAACCTTTCTTCACCGCATATTTGACTATATTACTACTTTATATTGACCTATTTCCTACTTTAAACAATGCCAAAAACAGGAATATACAGAGGTTTATGGCAATTAATTAATAAAAGAATTAATATATGTTTTTAAAAGACAATATAAGACAATAAAAGAAATCCATTCAATAGAAATCTCGGCGTTGTATGCCTTTTTATTGATCTCATCGGTAAATTATATATAAAATTTTCGTAAAAATTTAATGTACATATATGGATTGATATAGACTGATATAAACTGATATGGTCTGATATGAAATGTTATGATAAAAACGATCAGAAAATGCTTTCGATATAAATTAATAAATATGCTGAGATATATAAATATAGTGATATATAAAGCTACACATATTTATAAAAATTAAGAGGATATATGGTATAATCCAGTTAAAATCGGCATTGAGAGCATTTGTCAAAAATCGTATCTAATACAGAAAAAAAATTTACAAAAATTAAAAACCGTGTATGCTGATGAAATAGAAATTGAAAAAATAAGTAAATACATAGAAGTACATAATAAATCAACTAAATACATGTAAATACAATATAATACAATTATTGTAATAGAATTAATGAATACAATGATCACGAAATACAATCA
>JAILNV010000163.1 GCA_024691125.1 Lachnospiraceae bacterium
GGATATCGCCTCTGAATTCGACAAGGTATTCAAGGAAATGTTCGGAGGAGGTAAGGGAAGCCTGGAGCTTCAGGAGGATGAGGATATCCTGGAAGCGGGTATTAAGATAATAGCCCAGCCGCCCGGAAAGAAGCTTCAGAATATGATGCAGCTCTCGGGTGGAGAGAAGGCTCTGACGGCGATAGCGCTTCTGTTTGCGATACAGAATTTGAAGCCGTCACCATTCTGTCTTCTGGATGAGATAGAGGCAGCGCTCGATGAGTCAAACGTGGGAAGGTTCGCAGGCTATCTTCACAAGCTTACGAAGCATACCCAGTTCATAGTGATAACGCACAGAAGAGGAACCATGGAACAGGCTGACAGGCTGTACGGGATCACCATGCAGGAGAAGGGTGTGTCGACACTCGTATCCGTTAACCTGATAGATAAGGATCTGGATGATTAGAGAAGATATAAAGGAAACGACAGAAGATATAAACCGGTAAATACAGGGCAGTAGATATAAGCAGGCAGATTTACGTATAACGTATAATAGGAGAGACAAAGTGGGTTTTTTTGAGAAATTAAAAAACGGTCTGACAAAGACAAGGGAAAATATTGCAAGAAGCTTTGATAGTGTATTTACTCCAAATGAGATCGATGATGATTTCTACGAGGAGCTTGAGGAAATACTTATCATGAGTGATATAGGTGTTTCCACTACGGAGAACATCTTAGAGGAGCTTAAGACAAAGGTTAAGGCTCAGCACATAAAGACTACGGATGCATGCCGTAAGGTTCTTATGGATTCCATAAAGGAACAGATGACTGTACCTGAGGATGCGTATGATTTTGAAAACGGTAAGGCGGTGATCCTCGTTATCGGGGTGAACGGAGTGGGTAAGACGACAAGCATCGGTAAGCTGGCGGCTGTTTATAAGAAGGAAGGAAAGAAGGTTATGATGGCGGCAGCCGATACCTTCAGGGCGGCAGCAGGCGAACAGCTGTCTGAATGGGCGAACCGTGCCGGCGTGGATATCATAAGGGGAAGCGACGGACAGGATCCGGCATCGGTGGTATTCGATGCGCTTAAGGCAGCAAAAGCGAGAAATGCGGATATCCTTATATGCGATACGGCCGGGCGTCTCCATAATAAGAAGAACCTTATGGAAGAGCTTAAAAAGATACACAGGATTATCGATAAGGAGTATCCTGAAGCGGCAAGGGAAACCCTTGTTGTTATAGACGGTACCACAGGACAGAATGCGCTGCTTCAGGCAAAGGAATTCCATGAAGCTGCGGAAGCAACGGGAATAATCATGACCAAGCTTGACGGAACCGCAAAGGGCGGAATCGCCGTGGCGGTAGAGAGTGAGCTTAATATCCCGGTCAAATATATAGGAGTCGGTGAAGGAATAGATGATTTCGAGAGATTCGATCCGGAAGCCTTTGTGGATGCAATGTTTGAGTCATCTGCTGAAAAGGAGGATGGAGCTGATCATGAAAATAACGAAGACGAGTAAGAAGGATTTTGGTTACGAAATTTAGAAAGGATACAGAAAGAGGAGAAATATTATGTTAACCTTAGAGAAGTTCGAAGAGGCAAGTGAGCTTGTTAAGAAGGTAACACTTGAGACCAAGCTTGTATACAGTAGTTATTTAAGCCATGCAACGGGAAACAAGGTGTTTTTAAAGCCCGAGAACATGCAGATGACCGGAGCGTATAAATTAAGAGGCGCATATTATAAGATGAGCACGCTTACCGAGGAAGAAAGAGCACGCGGTATAATAACGGCATCTGCCGGAAATCATGCCCAGGGCGTTGCGTATGCGGCAAAGGAATACGGCTGTAAGGCTGTCATCGTGATGCCCACAACGACTCCTCTTATCAAGGTGAACAGAACCAAGGGTTACGGTGCACAGGTGGTGCTTCATGGCGATGTATATGACGAGGCATGTCAGGAAGCGTTAAGGCTTGCTGAAGAGAACGGGTATACTTTTATCCATCCCTTTGACGATCTGAGTGTTGCTACGGGACAGGGAACCATAGCTATGGAGATATTCAAGGAATTGCCTCTGGTGGATTACATTCTTGTACCCATTGGCGGAGGCGGTCTGGCAGCAGGCGTATCCACTCTTGCCAAGCTTATGAATCCCAAGATAAAGGTTATAGGAGTGGAGCCTGAGGGAGCGGCATGTATGAAGGCTTCTCTTGAAGCAGGAAAGGTGGTTACTCTTGAGGGTGTAAATACAATAGCAGACGGTACGGCAGTAAAGACACCGGGAGGGGAAATATTCCCGTATATACAGAAGAACCTTGATGATATTATCACGGTTCCCGATGAGGATATCATTGTTGCTTTCCTCGACATGGTGGAGAACCACAAGATGATTGTCGAGAATTCGGGACTGCTGACAGTGGCTGCGCTTAAGCAGCTTAACTGCAAAGGAAAGAAGGTAGTTGCAATATTGAGTGGCGGAAACATGGATGTTATTACCATGTCTTCCGTTGTACAGCAGGGACTTATATTGAGGGACAGGATCTTCACTGTGTCTGTACTGCTGCCTGATAAGCCGGGTGAACTGGAAAGAGTGGCCGGTACCATTGCAAGGGAAAACGGCAATGTAATAAAGCTGGAGCATAACCAGTTTGTG
>JAILNV010000092.1 GCA_024691125.1 Lachnospiraceae bacterium
ATGGGCGTTCTTCTTATGATGCGAAAAGAGAAGAGCAGCAGATATATGGGAGCTTCAACCCTCATACTTGGATTTGGCGATGCCTTTCATCTTATACCCAGAGTTCTTAACTACTTTGTTGATGCAGACCTTACAACTGTCTTAGGTCTTGGCAAGCTGATAACATCGATCACGATGACGGTCTTTTACATCCTTGTTTTTAGGATATGGCTGTGTGTCCTTTTGTCATTCTTGTTTTATATGCCTGTTGCAACGGCAGTATCATATTTTCCAATACTGGGCATGTTGATGATACCTAAAACGATCTGCTATATCCTTATCGTATGGAGCTTTTACCGATATAATAAGAAAAAAAGATTGTATGTTAGTAAAAACTGGTCTTAAGAAATGAAGATAGCCATCATATCCGATACTCATTCCCTGCTTAGGGATGAGGTCATGGAAAAGATAAGAGACTGCAATATCATCCTGCATGGAGGTGATATAGCTTCAAAAGAAACCGTGGAAGCAATTGAAAAGCTTGGCAGGGCTTATTTTGTACGCGGAAATGCAGATAAGGAATGGGCAGAGGATATCCCTTTTGAGCTGGAAATAGAGCTTGGTGGCTATAATTTCTACATGGTCCATAAGAAAAGCGATATAAGAAAGGATCTGTCCAGTGTTGATTTTGTTGTATATGGCCATTCACACAAGTATGAGCAAAGGACAGAAGATAATATCACGTATCTTAATCCCGGAAGCTGCGGTCCGAGAAGGTTCACACAGCCAGTGACTCTTATGATAATGGAGATAGATGAGAAGAGCAGGGCATGGGAGATTGAAAAAGTAGATATTTCACCCATCCTTAAGAAAGGAGCAAAGCTCCCACCTCCAAAGGAGATGGATATCATCATTAAGAACATCATAAAAGATATGAATGCTAACAGAACCGTAGATAAGATAGCACAGCGAAACCGTGTGGATAAGGAACTTGTAGAGGAGATACTGCAGATATATACTACCCATCCGGGGATAGATGTGGACGGGATACACAACAGGATGAAATAAACAGGTCAACGGATAATGTTAATAAATCAGAGATCATATTGCGGGAGGTTAAAAAATGGCAGACTATGTAAATCTGAACATCGGAGAAGACTATATTTCAATAACATTTAATGTAGGCAACAACCGGATAATGGAAATAGGATCACGTATGGAAGAGATATGTGAGGATGCATACATGAACGGGTACAACTGGGAAGCATTCCTTAACAGTTACCTTGAACAGAATGATCCGGAAATATATGACGCCATAGAAACAGATTCAGAAGCAGATATGTATTGCGCATACATTAATGATACATCCGATGAGGGAAAAGAACTGGCAAAACAGTATGTACAGATACTTGAAGATCTCTTCGATAACGAAGAAGATATATATGATTTCCTTAAACATAATGCAGATGATATAGAATGGGATTGAGAGACCAATCCGGAGGGAAAGAAACTTAAGCAAAGACTCACTTATAGACCTTAATCCTCACCCGCTTGTTGTAAAGATGCTGTATTCACACCCGACACTGTCGCAGAGGATCGATGCCATAGAGAAGATAAAGCAGGAATATAAATATGTAATTATTTAGTACTCGTCCAACATATAGGCTTGACCCAAACAGTCACAACATGATATGGTGTTGCTTCAATTGCCGGCTAAAATAGATCACATTGCCCGGAACCCATATTCATCATCAACTACAGGTAATGACTTAACCTTCATATCCATTATATGGACATAACTTCTCTTTTCTGCAGCAAGGATCACCTGATCTATCTGTTCTTCAGTACCCTGGATTTCCATAGTTACGGAACCGTCATATTCATTCCCTACCCATCCTGTGGCACCTACATTTTGAGCTGCATACTTTGCGCGGTAACGGAAGCCCACACCCTGTACAGCACCATAAAATTGGATCCTTTTTCTAATTATTTCATCCATAGTGTTAGTATACCACAACAATATGACTTGATGTCTTTCCAACCACAGGAAAAAAATTCCCCTGAAATCCGAAAATATGTCAAAAAACATATATACTAAACCAGCAGTTTAGTGTATTATAATTTGTGTGTGTTATTATACATGTAGCCACTAATTATTTTTGAAAGACCTCGAATAAAGCCTTAAAGGCTTATGACAATTAATCAGAACAGGTGCTTAGACGATTATTGCAGGGATATTATGCCCTTCAGTATTCATCTAAGCACCTGTTTTTTGTGCTCTGAACCTTGACAAGTTCATGCACTTTACCGGCAGTGGAAGCCTTATCTCCGGGGAAGCAGTGCCTCGATCCGTGTTTATTCACGGGGAGCGTGCCAGGGAAGAAGTCAGGCTAAAGCATCCGGTCTTGTGTAAACCCTTGAGGAGCATTAATTGTTATTGATCCTGCCTTGGGAATGACTGACGGATGGCTTAACGATCCGGAAACTGAATTAGAGGGTAATAAAAGATCATTTCTACAATAGGCAGAGAGAGGAGGCTATCCCCTCTCAATTTCACACTCACCTAAATTGGGAAGCGTCTGAAGGAGTAGTATATTTTCAGACGCTTCTCATTTATTGCATAAATCATGTATAATAAGATAATCCTTTTTCTTCATTAGTTGATTTGATCCGTAGCTTCATTACCTTCCGGCTTTTCGGGTTTATCTCCTCCCGGTTTTTGAGGTCTCTCTCCATCAGGTCTTTGACCATTCGGCTTTTCAGGTTTCTTTCCATCAGAAGGTGGCTGCATTCCTTCTCCATCCAAAGGCATTTTGCCCTGTTCAAATTCTTTGCCATCCGGAGGAGTCATATCACCCTTTCCTTCACTGATCGGGATCTCTATAGCTTCCCCGGATGATTCTGATCCTTCTGAATAAGTTCTACCGTCAACTGTCAGTGTATATCCGTTAAGATCTATCGAGTCGGCCGCGCATGTAAGGGATTTTATATAAGAATCAGCTGTAAGTGTCCATTTGGCATTGTCCGACAGTTCAACATATACATCTCCTGCGGCACCATCGTGATTTATCGCCCCCGTAAAACTGCTGTCTCCTTTGAAGTAAAGGTTAAGAATGGATATGTCATCGACGATCATATCACCCTCAATCTTTTGATCAGATGCCGTGAGATTGACTTTCCCACCATTCACACCTTCCTTACCCCATCCGGCTGCTGCTGCACGAAGGAATACTCCGGCGCCATTGTTTGTTATATTCACTCCGGACAGAGTTATATCTGTTACAGTATTGTTCACAAAGAATATATCTCCATTGGCATTT
>JAILNV010000234.1 GCA_024691125.1 Lachnospiraceae bacterium
TACAGAACCACGAATTCTGCTGATACATAGCGGAGGAGTAGAATGATACTGGGCTTATATTGACAAAACACAAAATGAAATTCCGGATGTTGAAGGGATACCGGAGTATTATCGTGATCGTGCTTCAGATTTTAAGAGCTGGTTTAGGGTAATAAGATTTGAGAAGGCACCGAAGGATGTTCTGTCACATTGTTTTGTGGCATCCTCGCATGAAATGTTATCAATGGCTTCAAAACATAGCATGAGTCCATATTTTATAATTGATGTAGAGGAAGGATATTAGTACGCCAACAGTTAGCGTAATATGAGGAGGGGGTATTATGGATTCTATTTTCACATGGACAGACTTGTATCAGGAACTGGCAGATAAGGTTTTATCATTTAAGAATGATAGAACTGCTTTTGTGAAGCTTGTAGAGAAATCGTATAAAGATGCAAATCTGGAATATAAACTGTACTGGGATAATCATTATTTCACAGACCTTGATCCGTTCACATTCTTCGGGACATTCAACAAGGGTATCGCAGATAAAAACAGAAAAGAACTGCTTAGGCAGTATAAGAATAACTTCGGATTAACTAATGATGTACCGTCTGAATTCACGGGAATA
The DNA here is from genome assembly GCA_024691125.1 of Lachnospiraceae bacterium. Taxonomy (GTDB): domain Bacteria; phylum Bacillota; class Clostridia; order Lachnospirales; family Lachnospiraceae; genus UBA2868. The sequence continues at coordinate 612 of JAILNV010000234.1, forward strand.
CCGGTGCTTAATAATATGAGAGCCTGGTTTATGGCTGATGACCCTGGAGAACAGATGGAGACATACTGGAATCTGCTTGAAACAGCTATAAAATATGCTGACGAGGATAAGAGTCTTGGCAGTAAGTTTGAGGAGCTTTTTGACAAGGCGGTTTCTTTTGAAGGAACACGCTGGAATTTAACAATGGGACTATTCTGGATAAGACCGTTTTCATTTATCAATCTTGATGGTACTAACCGGGACAAGCTGAAGGCTGATGGATTATTTAATGGGGAGTTTCCAACGGGAAAGGAATATCTTAGGTTATGTAATGATCTTCTTTCACAGATGGATAGCGACAGCTTCCCTTACAGCAGCTTTCCTGAATTTTCATCACAGTCATGGTTGGCAAGTTCGCCTGAGAAGCTATCAAATGCGGTATTCCTTAAGTGGTTTGCTCCACTTATCAAAGCATTAAGAGATCTTGGAGGTTCAGCAACTCCGCAGGAAGCCCGTAAAAAGATAATTGAAAATGAGAAACTGTCAGAAGTCGATATTTCACAGACCCGTGGAAAGAGTAATGTAAATAAGTTTGAGAATGAAGTCGCATGGGCAAGAAACTATCTTGTAAAGGACGGTTATATTGATAACAGTGTTAAAGGCATATGGACTTTAACGGATGCAGGTAAGACTGTTGAGATGACGCAGGAACTGGCATCATCCATCTTTTTGAACGGCGTGAAACGGAACGGCAAGGACAAATCTGATGATTCGGATGATGTGCTTACAGACAAAAACATTAGTAAGGTGCGCTATTGGGTATATTCTCCTGGCAGAAATGCAGAAAGATGGGATGAATTCTATAACGCAGGAATCATGGCAATCGGCTGGGACAAAATAGGTGATTTATCAACCTATGAAAGCAAGGAAGCTATGAAGCAGGCGATGAAGGCTAAGATAGACCCGAACCGTCCGTATAAGATGGCAGCGCATGCCACATGGCAGTTTGCAAATGAAATGAATCCTGGGGATATCGTATATGCAAAAAAGGGAATGCATGTTGTAATTGGGCGTGGCGTGGTTGAATCAGAATATATCTATGACCCGAGCAGAAATGATTTCGTGAATACCCGTAAAGTAAAATGGACCCATAAAGGGGAGTGGGAGCATCCTGGTCAGGCGGCAATGAAGACCCTGACGAATATAACATCATATACAGAGTATGTTGAGCAGCTGAAAGCACTCTTCGATAATGATGACGTTGAAGACGACGATATTGAAAAAGAGGAAATCGAATATCCTGTTTATGATGAAGAGAAGTTCCTAAAAGAAGTCTATATGGATAAGCAGCAGTACGATACTCTCACTGGCCTTATACGTACCAAGAAGAATGTTATCCTTCAGGGCGCTCCAGGAGTTGGAAAGACATTTGCGGCAAAGCGACTTGCTTATTCTATGATGGGAGTCATGGATAAGGAACGGGTAATGATGGTACAGTTCCACCAGAGCTATTCCTATGAAGATTTCATCATGGGGTTCAGACCTACTGAAACAGGCTTCACACTCAAGAAGGGTGCTTTTTATGATTTCTGTAAGATAGCCGAGATTGACAGCGAGAATGATTATTTCTTTATTATTGACGAGATAAACCGTGGAAACTTAAGTAAGATCTTCGGCGAACTCTTCATGCTTATAGAGAACGATAAGAGAGGCGTTGAGCTTAAGCTTTTGTATGTGGATGAGAAATTCTCTGTTCCGAAGAACATATATATTATCGGAATGATGAATACGGCAGACAGAAGCCTTGCAATGATGGATTATGCCCTTCGCAGAAGGTTTGCGTTCTTTGATATGAAGCCTGGATTTGATACCGAAGGATTTAAGGAATACAAGGAAAGCTTGAATAGTCCTAAGTTCAACAGCCTTATAGCCTGTGTAGAACGGCTAAATGAAGCAATCAAAAATGATGATTCTCTTGGTGAGGGATTCTGTATTGGGCATAGCTATTTCTGCAATCTTGAGGATACTTCTGATCAAACGCTTGAGTGGATAGTGGATTATGAGCTTATTCCATTGCTTAAAGAGTATTGGTTTGATGAGCCTGACAAGGTGAGGAATTGGATAAGCAATTTGGGGAGTTCTATTAAATGATACCTGTTCAGAATATATATTATATGCTTTCTTATGCCTTTAATGTTCTGAATGAGCAAGGCTATAAGAGGGTGGAAACTGAACAATTTCATAATATTGCTGATCTTTGTGCTGCGATACTTTCAAAAGGGGTATCGCTTCAGTTAAAGCGTGGGCTTGGAAGGGAATATATCTGTGAAACGGATGAGCTGAGTTCACCCAGGGGGAAACTTGACATTTCTGAATCCATAAAAGTACAGAGCATGCAACGCAAGAAGCTTGTCTGTACTTATGATGATTTTTCTGCAAATTCTTATATGAATCGCATCATAAAAACAACGATGCTCATATTACTTAAAGCCAAGATACAGACATCTCAAAAAAAGGAACTCCGAAAACTGCTTGTATTCTTTGGAGAAGTAGATGTACTGGATACTTATTCCATAAACTGGAATATAAGTTATAACCGAAATAACCAAACTTATCAGATGCTGATATCAATCTGTTATCTTGTCATAAAAGGGCTGCTACAAACACAGAGCGATGGAACGACAAAATTGATGGACTTTTTCGATGAGAAGCGGATGCACCACCTGTATGAGAAATTTATACTGGAATACTATCGGAAAGAGTTCCCTAAAATATTTGCGAATGCATCACAGATACCGTGGAAATTGGATGACGGAATAGATGATAAGCTTCCGGTTATGCAGTCGGATATAATGCTCGTATATGGAGGTAAAACCTTAATCATAGATGCGAAGTATTATTCTCATTCATTACAGCAGCGATATGATCATTACTCGATCCATTCAGGGAATCTGTATCAGATATTTACATATGTTAAGAATAAAGAAGAGGAACAGTCGTCTCAGGAACATGAAAAAGTAGCAGGGATGCTTCTTTATGCAAAGACGGATGCAGAAGATTTCCCTGATAATGAGTACCGGATGAGTGGGAACAGGATAGAGGTTAGGACACTTGACCTAAGTGGGGACTTTGATTCAATAAAGGAACAGCTTAATCATATTGCGAATAAATATCTGGGCGTATAGACAATTTTATTAGGTGGAATAAGGAGCTTACGGACAATTATTTAACAGTGTGATTCCTTTGCGGGACTGTGTTCCCAAGAGTTTTCTTGAGTATTGTCGGCTAAATGCAGAAACCTTTTTTACAATATGAGGGGCTCTTGAGAACACAATTCCGTAAAGGATAGGGATATATTCAGGCATGAGGAAATAAAGCAGTGGATAATACAGAGTTAAAAGCTGAGTCCAATATGGCAAATGAAACCGATACAGCTGATGATCCTAAGGATAAAGCATCAGATAAGGCATCCGGTGGTGGAGGCGTTTTAGAGGCTGCTATAGAGGGGATAGTGGATATTCTGTATGCCATAATATGACGGTGTGCAGGGAAAATAATCGTATTAAGGGGGAAGTTATCATGAAAT
>JAILNV010000242.1 GCA_024691125.1 Lachnospiraceae bacterium
CATAACATATTCTTTCATCTGTCACCTCTCGTTTTTAGTATATATAACATATCACTGTTCAAATGTATATAGTCATCAATTCCCTGTTACAAATCCCGTTTCTTCTCTACCACCGATTTTCCAACCCACTTCTTTTTGTACCAATAGTACATTACTATAAGACCGCGGATACATTCATCTGTGGCTGTTCCGGCATAGATTCCGGCTACACCCACTCCCAGCACAACTCCGACCACATATCCCGTTGTAAGTCCGAGCCCCCAGTTACACAGAAGTCCCATAATAAGCGGAAAAACATATGCCCCTGCCGCCTTAAGGCTGCTGACAAAGGTCATATTGAGGCATCGTCCCGTCTCGACAAAGATATCCGCTATCATTATCATCTGTCCGAGCATGATTATGTTTTGATTATGTGTAAAGAACTGCAGGGTATAACCGCACAGGATCGCATTGGCAGAAGCAAGAGCTATCGTTATCGGCATTGATGTCCTTAAGGTTTTGAATACTCTCTTATATGCTTCATCCTCTTTACCTGCACCCACAAGATGTCCGGTTATTATCTGTGTTGACATGGCACATGCGTTTGAAAATATCATCGCAAAAGAAATAAGCGAGTTGCAATAGGCTCTTGCATTCACCGCATCATTGCCCATCGCATTTACAAACGAAAGAAGTGTTGTCTGATACAGGTTATATGTAAGATTCTCACCTGCGGTAGGAAGACCTATCTTTATCATCTTGACAAGAAGCCTTCCGGGAAAAGGCTTAAGATAACGCAATGCAAGCTGCCCTGTCTTTGTTATATAGAAAAAGATAATAAGCGATATCACCGCAAGCAGTCTCGCCGCAACTGTCGATATAGCCACCCCCGCGACTCCCATTTTCAAAAAAGTCAGGGGCCCGTAGAGAAAGAGATAATTACCGCCTATGTTGATTATATTTATCGCAAAGGTTGTCCACATTCCGATCTTGGTGTATCCGTTACACCGCATGATCTGAAGCATGACATTGAACACAGCCGTGAGGAACCCTCCGCCGCCGACTATATAAATATAGATCATGGAGTACGGCCGCATTTCCGGTGATACATGAAGGAAATTCATTATAAGCGGATTGGCTGCGCAAAAAATACCGCTTATTATAATGCCGTTAACAAGATTAACAACAACCGCAAGCGTATATATCATGTTCATCTTGTCATACTGTCCGGCGCCGAGGTATTGGGCAACAACCACACTGGTTGCCGTTGCTATAACATTGAACAGAATGTTCATCATGAACATGATCGTATTGGCATTTCCGACTGCACCCACAGCATACTCATCATAGTGGCTTAGCATAAGCATATCCACATTATTGAGCATAGTGTTTAGGAAGAGCTCAAGAAACATAGGACCGGCAAGCATCAGCAGCGGTGTTTTTTCGTCAATAACTATTGCCTTTTTTTTATTCATATTTCTTCTTTCATACGAAACATATCCGGGGTATTCTGATCAGTCCGGTTTTTTCTGTCTTCCATCGCAGGTACGATCTGTACCAGGATTATCGCAACAAGCATTATAACCGATCCGATCGATTCACGAAGAGTCATTCTCTCATGCAGCATTACCACTCCGCCAAGCACAGCAAATACCGCTTCAAAACTCATAATTATTGAAGCCGGCGCAGGATCCGCATACTTCTGGCCTATCATCTGTGAAGTATATCCCATGCCTCCGGATACAAAGCCACAGTAGAGTATCGGCGCTATTGCCGCAATTACCGCTTCCTTCGAAGGATTCTCAACGATGAAGGCAAGAACCGTTGAGATGACTGACGCTGCCGCAAACTGTATTGCCGAGATTGTTATCGGATCTCCTGCTTTGGCAAAATGATCGCAGCATAAAATATGGCAGCTGTAAAGAAGCGCACATACAAGCATCATGAGATCACCCTTAGTGAAACTCAGCCTCTCATTCACACACAGAAGATACATTCCGACTACACCGATAACGACAGCCAGCCATACAAGCCATGGATTCCTCTTCTTAAACAACACAAAAGAGATTATAGGCACAAACAGCATATACATTGCTGTAATAAAGCCTGCCTTTCCGGCAGATGTATACACTATTCCCATCTGCTGAAAAAGTGTTGCCGCTACAAGAAAGCAGCCGCAGCATACGCCTCCTTTAAGCGTTGCTGCGGAATCTGTTTTATCTGTCCCGTTCTTTTCTGCTTTCTTAACCGTTCGTAATATAACTGCGATAAATCCGATAAATACGGCTGATATTATCTCTCTTGCAGCCGTAAAGGTCACAGGACCTATATCCTCCATACCCATACGCTGCCAGGCGAATCCCATGCCCCAGATAGCTGCCGTAAAAATAAGGATAAGGTTACCTGTAAGCTTCCTGTTTTTCATTTTATTTCCCGGTCACTTCCTCAAATTCTTTAATGATCTCTTCAGATGGTTCGGGTGTTTTGCGGCTTACAACTATAATAAGGATAAGGCTTATTATAAATCCGGGAACCAGCGAGTAAAGACCTGTTACTGCCGAAAGCGTAGCACCTGCGGCAATGGGAATATAATCCCATAGAATAACAACTGCAGCGCCCGAAATAATACCTGCCAGAGCTCCCTGAAGATTGGTTCTCTTCCAGAACAGAGACATAAGTACAAGAGGACCGAATGCAGATCCAAAGCCTGCCCATGCATCAGATACAAGTGCCATTATGGAGCTGTCGGGATTCCATGCGATCGCTATTGCAAGGAAAGCCACTATAACAACTGTGATCCTTGAAAGCTTAAGGACGCTTAGCTCATCCGCATCCTTCTTAAATATACCCTTATACAGATCCTCTGCAACTGCCGAAGAAGTAACAAGAAGCTGTGAATCAGCCGTTGACATTATAGCTGCCAGAATGGCACAGAGGAAAATACCTGCTATAAACGGAAGTCTGTAATCCTCTATAAACAGCTTCTTGATCATTTCTATAAACACGCTTTCGCTTGATGCCGCACCTTCTACACCAAGTAACTCGGGAGCAAGATAAGCTCTTCCGACTACTCCGATTATGCAGGCAAAAAGAAGCGAAAGAAGTACCCATGTAATGCCTACCACCTTTGATTTGGTAAGCTCCTTCTCATCCTTAATAGCCATAAAACGCACAAGAATATGAGGCATTCCGAAATAACCTAGTCCCCATGCCAATGAAGAAATAATGGATACAGCCTTTATAGGCGCTCCGTTCTCCTGCATAAGGTTGGTAAAGGATACAGGATCAACGCCTGTACTTGAAAGTATAGAATTCAGATTCTCTCCTCCCATAAGCATATATGCCATGATGGGAATTGCCAGCAACGCTATAAGCATCAGAGTTCCCTGAATAAAATCCGTGGTACATACAGCCAGGAAGCCACCCATAAATGTGTAAACCAATATAACCAGCGCACCTATTATAAGTGCCGTATGATAGTCAATGCCGAATATCGAGTTAAACAGCTTACCGCCCGAAGCAAGAGCCGATGCGGTATAAACAAGGAAAAAGATTACGATAACAATCGATGATGCACCGAGCAGTGCCTGTTTATCATCCTTGAACCTGTTCTGAAAATACTCCGGAAGCGTAAGTGAATTATTGGCCTTTATGGTATACTTTCTTAATCTTCCGGCAACAATAAGCCAGTTAAGCACGGTTCCTATGAATAGACCTATTCCTATCCATGCCTGTCCCGTTCCCATCATGTAAATGGAACCGGGAAGACCCATAAGAAGCCAGCCGCTCATGTCCGATGCCTGTGCCGACAGTGCCGCCACAAAACCGTTAAGATTACGTCCTCCGAGGAAGTAATCCTCCGTGTTGTTGTTCTGCTTCATGCACATAGCTCCTATGATCACCATCATAATGAGGTATGCAAAGAAAGCAACCAATACAATTCCGCTTGATGTTCCTGCCATAGTCAGTTCCTCCCACTTTTGTCATAAGGGATACCGTATGTGTTGGCTTCCTTATGACTTTTTCTTTTTGTTTTGTCTTACTTCTAATGCTTATACATCATCTTTAACATCTGCATCTTCCAGCATGTCAAAGGTAAGTATCGTATCATCCTCTATATCAACAGCAGCAATCTTTCCCATAACCTCATAAAGCTTATCGGGCGATATCCCGGTTCCGGGTCTTTTAAAGGTCAGCATTGAATCTGTTATCACCGTACCCTTGGGAATACTGCCATCTGACACTATTGAACGTCTTGCATTCTTCCTTGCTGTCATCTCGGTCTCCAGACAGTTAAGCGCTCCGTTACCGCGTATCATATCCAGCTCCCCGATCGCAGCGAGTATTCTTCCTGCATCCTCAGGATCCATGGCGTGATAATGATCGTTGCCCTTAAGCGTTTTATCAAGAGTGAAATGCTTCTCTATAACCTGAGCTCCCAGATTATAGGCGGTTTTGATGACATCACAGTTATCTGTAGGCTTCGTATGATCCGAATATCCTATATACAGCTCCGGAAACTGTCTCTTAAGAGACAATATCTTAAGGAGGTTGGCATCTTCAAGCGGTGTCGGGTATTCAAGCACACAGTGAAGCAGTGCTATCGGCTGATCACTCACACTTCTTATCGTATCAACAGCCGCCTCTATTTCCGGCAGATCCGATGCGCCTACAGACATAAGTATAGGTTTATTCTTTTTTGCCTGATGCTCTATAAACGGAAGGTTGGAAAGATCCGAAGAAGATATCTTATATACCTCCATCAGCTCATCAAGATAATCGGCGCTGTCATAATCAAAAGCTGTTGACAGGAATTCGATACCTGTCTCATCGCAATATTCCTTAAGCTCCTTATACTCTTCATAACCGAAGCTGTCAAACTTCTTAAAGAGCTCGTACTGTGATGTTGTGGGCTCCTCGGTTATATCCCAGTAATAAGGTGATGCCTTGGCTGCCAGTGTTCCTGCTTTATAAGTCTGGAACTTCACTGCATGTATCCCTGCCTCTTTGGCCTTAAGGATCATGAGCTTCGCAGCCTCCATCGGAGTTATCCCTTCCTTGGTTGCGATATCATAATAATTCACACCGATCTCCGCTATGAGGACGAACTTTCCCTCTTCGAGACGTTTCATAATCGTGCTTCTGTGATTCCCGTTTTCGTTTTCACTGAAAGTGTTGCTGTTACCGTTACTGTCGCTATCCATGTTTTCCTCCGTGTTAGTCTCCTTTTCATTTAAAATAAATATTTATCCTTTTTAATACGTCAGCGCCACAATATTTCTACCGCAAACCCGACCCACTCCGGCAAGCTAACTGCTACTGCGACTATGCTTCCGGAATATTCAACCAACGATTCTTTCATATCCCGGAAGCAAAGTCTCCGTATGCAGTGGATCTTGACTTAGTTCCTGCCTTAACGGTTTGCTTGCAGAAGTATTGTGTCGCTTCCTTACATCTCCGGCATCTGTCAGTCAGCTGTTAATCATCATAAAAATATGATTTTAACTCTTGATCACATGATTTGAAGCCAACAACAATCCTAAGTACGATCAGCGGATCACGTCGCAGATAACAGATGTTCGGAAATCCACCGTGCATAACCTGTCTCGTAGAACCGCATCAGCTCATTGATCTGCCCGTTAAACTTCTCATCGCGCTCCTCTTCATGCGCCAGTATCTTCTCTGCCTTTGCCATGAGATAAAACAGGTCTATCTCGAATCCCACATCCTTTATTGTCTTAAGATATGCCGCACAGGAATGTATGTTGTCCGTCTCACCGAAATCACGTATAAGCTCGGGAAGTTCTTCATAGCTGTGTACCTTGGTTATACCGTCTATGAGTTCGAACGGAACATCTCCGAAAATTAACGACTTTCTCCCAAGCAGCGCCTCCTCATAGGCTGTGGTTCCCACTATCGTGACCACACCCTTTGCATTCATTATCCAAGGCTTGGGATCATGATAATGGTTTACCTGCACCAGCCGTACATTATGCAGCTGGCGGACTCTCTTATAGAATTCCACGCTTCTTTCACCCAGCATGGCCTGATGCTCTTTCACATAGAGCCACCATCCTACGGGAAGAGACTTTGATACTGCTTCTATAAGGCTTAACTCATCAACATAGTACGATGCTTTAACGAACACGGTCGATTCGGGAATAAGGTGAAGCGGCATATATACGTAATCCTCACCCTCAAGCGGAGCTTCGAAGAGTCTGTTCTTCCCCATGAACTTCCTTCGCAGTGTCATCACCTGCCAGTAATGCCTTATGTACGGCAGGCTGGGCGCGTACAGGAGCCGGTTCGTTTTCTTAAGCTTATGATTTCCCTTCGCTATATCCATATCAAAGAAATAATGAAATTTGCCCCTCATCACCCTCAGTATCCAGATGATCGAATCACGCTCATACTGGCTGGTAACCGTACCGGCGAATTCCTTATTCATTATTGTGGATTTGCTTCTGTAATCATATATGTAATCGTATTCTTCTTTTAACTGTTCAGGTGTAAGCTTAATGTTTTCATTGTACTGTCTTACCACATAATCATCAATACCTATCGTATTCTGAAAGGTTGGATACTTATAGTACCCGAACTTGGAATACTCTACCGTGATGTATGGAATATTCTTTGTGTATGCCACCTCGTTGATTATGGTACGCTGTAGTTCGGCGTTATCAAAATCAAGTATCATATCGGGCTTAAACTCGTCGAATATTCCAAGAATCTTCTTATAGTTAAGCTCAAGCCAGAGCATGTTTTCATCGAAATTGGTAACCGACCAGTAATACCTGAAGTGATAGTGTCTTGTATTCTCCTGCGAGCACATAAGCTGCATGTTGAGATTCTTGAAATGAGAATACTCCTTCTCTATCTTTTCGAGAAATTTCATGTCCGCTATTGGCCCACGTTCACTCCGTCTTGAGGCTATCTTCTTATCCGGCTGATATATCCGGTTAAACATCTGTACCTGCCCGCGTTTTTTATATCCGGCTTCATCAAGACGTTTTGTATACTCTTCACATATGTCCCTTACATCGTACAGTTTAATCCCCGGCAGATCCTCCTTGAACCTGTAATAAGTATTCACATTATAATAGCACTTATTATAGCTGCACTCGGTAGACATTATGAAGAAGCATGCTACTTCATTATTCTCCTTAAGCCTCTCGGCGATAAACCACAGCGGCTGTGAATATGTCTCCCGACATACGAAGAGGACACGTTTATTTTTTATCTTATCTATAATAGTATCTGACATATGATACCGATATCCTATCTTAGTTACTTTATACCCTGTGCCTTAAATGTAGCAGACCAGTCATTTCCCGATTTGAATGCTCTGTGGCCTGCAAGGAATTTCTTTCTTCTTGAGAGTGTAACCCACCGGAACAGATATGGACTTATATTACACATATCCATCTTTATCTTAAGGTTTCTCGAAACCCTGGGATCCTTCTTTACAGCAGGAGCATGTGCCTTTACATACTTAAGGTATTCCTTATCATGCTCTGGTGAGAAATTATTATAGAGAAAGCTGTTCTGGATAACACTGAGATTCTCATTTACAAGGAAGAAATCAACCGCCGGCTTTATATCATCTCCGAACTGTTTAAGCAGCCGGTCGCATATCTCATAGTCGGCCTTAAGGGACAGTCTTAAATTCTCTTCTATCTTGGATCCGCTGTCCTCGCTTATCCTGAAATAATATTTGGATGCGCTGTTATAAACGATCCTGTTTGCTTTGGACAGGAGCATATGTGCCATCTGCCTGTCTTCAACGAGCTTCCCGTCCGGAAATCTGACTCCGTCAAACAGTTCCTTTATGTACAGCTTATCCCATAAGTGAAGGAAGAAGCCTTCCTGATAAAGTATGATCTTAAATGCATCGCTTACGCTTAGCACATATTCATTATTCTCTTCCGTACCGTCGGCACAGTTTTCATACAGATAATATTTGCCTACAACGGAAATGTCCGCTTCGTGTTTCTTTGCCGCACCAAGCATGACCTCGATCATATCATCCTTTATATAATCATCTCCATCCACAAAAGCGATATAGTCTCCCGTAACTGCGTCAAGACCCCTGTTCCTTGCATCAGCGGTTCCTCTGGGTTCTGCCTTTATAACCACTATTCGTTCATCTTTAGCAGCATACTCATCCACTATAGTTTCGCAGGCTGTGTCACCTTTACCTGCAACGCAGATGATCTCAAGGTTTTCATATGTCTGCTTCACGACGCTCTCAAGACATTCCCTTAGATACTTCTCAACCTTGTATATGATTATGATTATGCTTACCTTGTCCAACTGTTTTTCCTTCCGGTCTTGCGACAGGGAATATGCCGGCCTTCGCATCTGCCTGCTTTACGGTTCCAAATCACCGGATATTTCAGGTCCGGCCGGATAAATCTGTCTGCCCGCTTACCCTCTTTACAGCTTCGAGATATCCGTAGCCCCTGTATTCATCGGGTTCAAGCATGGCGCCCTCGCCCCATTCATTCCACGCATTTATAAACACGAAATCTGTCTTATGACCTTCCTTTTTCTCTTTAAGTACACGCAATACTTCTTCGAACTTTTCCGGACACGTTCCTTTATAAACCAGTCCTTTGTAATCGCGTCTCGGCGTATTGTCCCAATCCGGTATAAGCCCCGGAAATTCATTTTCCTTATAATCCCTGTTCCTTATTCCGTCCAGAATAAGTGACGCCTTTATGCTTCTTTCAAGCTTCTTTTCACGTCTTACCTTATTTAGTAATGTATTCCATAGAACGGACATATTGTATTTGGTTTCATTCCATTTTGAAAAATCATGCTTCAGCGTATATCCCGGTTCGAAATAATAGTAACCGTCAATAAGCTCTGTTCTTGTTTCCTGCTGCCCCGCAGTCTTCCCGGCTATAACATATACTCCGTCGAAGCCTTCTCCGTGTGCCCATTTATTAAAACAGCCCAGCATCCTGTCAAGGCAGTCTATATCAAAGCTTCTGTATATCTGAAGCACCGGTCTGTTATCAATCTTAATATAACGTTTATCATTAAAGAACTTAAGCAGATATTCGAAATGCTTATACCAGTCATCTTCTTCACCGTAATCCTGCTGCATGAGAACCTGCTCGCTAAGACCATACCATGTCCTTGTCCAGCTTTCGTTAGCCCAGCAGATGCAGTAGTTAATATCTATCTCCGGGTGTTCCAACAGAATCTCCATCGGACGCTGCATAAGCTGTTTACCCATGAACCAATACTGATAAATGGAGAATCCGTATATACCGTATTTCCTTGCAGTCTCGGCCTGCCATTTAAGAGTATTTACACCATCGTTTACAAGGTCATAGTATCTGTTATCGAGAGGAACTCTTGGCTGTATATGTCCCTTGTATAACGGATGACTCTTCCTTACAGCCGTCCATTCCGTATAACCCTTCCCCCACCATTTATCATTTTCGGGGAATGTATGATACTGTGGTAGATACATACACATGACTTTCATGTATCTGTCTCACTTTCTTCCATGATAGTTACCCACACGCTTATCTGATACTGCCCACGATTGAACCGTGGGAGCCCGACGCCTTTCGCCCGGAGTGCGTAGGAACGTCCGGTGAACGTTCCGTAGCTGGGACATCAGAGAAATCCGTGAGGATTTCTACATTATTATGGATGCGTCCAATCGCGTACCAGAATATCGGTGTGGTCAGCTGAAAAGCCAGGATATTCGATCCGACCGACTGAAGCATCGCCACCGCAACAATACCAAGTTCTGTATAGCATGTTCCCAGGTTCCTAAGACCCTTCTTAAGGCTTAATAGCATAATATAAATAAATATCGAGAAGCCGAAGATACCCTGCTCGCAGTAAAGCTTCACAAGCCCTCCGTCAGCTATAACGTGAGCATCCTCTATTCCAAGTGCCTTATGTCCGTTAGCTCCCAGGCCGTTACCCAACCAGGTGCTGTACATATTGTTGACTGCAGCAATCCATTGCTCGCTTCTCTCACCTATCGCATCCGGGAGCGATACGAGCCTGTAATATATCTTCATAACCGCATCCATCCTTACGGCACATAATCCGGCAAAAGCTAAGGCAACCACTATAAGCTCAACAATAAAGTATTTCTTATCAAGTGATCTGAACACGAAAAAGATCAGATAGTTAAAGTACAGTATCACAAGTATGGCGACAACCATCGCCGACCTCTGATTACTCATAAATGCGACCGTCATATTGATCAGAAAGGATATTATCCCGAATATCCTTATCCGTTTAATTCCGGTTACGGTATTATCATGCGGGGAAGCACCGGGCTTATCGCCTTCACCCTGTTCAGCTGTCCGTGAATCAGGGTTTACCCCATACATTATAAAAGGAATTGATGCAAGCATCGCAGCCACAGAGATAAATCCAAGTACCGTACTTCCGACAACCGAATCCATCCTCACACGGCAGGTTGCGGCATCTGCTTTGCTCACAAAGCTAAGCTTGTAAGAATAATCAATATAAAACTGCGGCATGATTATCTGAAGCAGTATTCCAAGCACGCCAATTATAAGAACTGCATACAGGAAATTCCTGTAGAATCTAAAATCATCGTGGTGGGCAGTAACAAAATAAAAAATGACCGGAAGGAGTGATACCACGAATTCCTGTATATACACCGTATAAGGCATGCCGCTTCTGATGAGCCATATTACCGACAGTGTATTATATGCAATATAAGCTGCGACAAGCTTATCAATAAACCTGCTGAAGGTTATATCCCTCCTGATGACAAGCTCGATCGCAACACATATCAGGAATACTGTTGCAAACACTCCCGGGCGCACTGTTTCAAAGAACATATTAAGTACATACAGCATAGCCGCAAGTATGTAATATATGCCGGCGAACCATATTTTTCTTTTATGAATTACAGAGTCTGTGCCCAATTTATTTCCTCTAATATCTGATATATGTAACTCATCTATTACAGGCATTTTCTGACCTGAAATATCTGACTTACAGACAACTGTCTAATTGGCTATTCTGAACACCATATTTAACAAATTCATGTATTTCATGAATCCAAAACAGCGAGAAATACGAAGTATTTTTAGCCTGTTCTGAGTAGTTACCGACATATTAAATTCACTGGCCAACCAGAATATCTACCACTTCAGCCCAGCTGCTGTTTCCGGAGGCCGTCAGCGCTGAGTTATCTTCCTGTGTGAGTCCGTCGAAAAGTTCTCCTCTAATGGTCTTCTCCATAAGTGCAGCAAGCTCCTCAGGCTTAAACGGATCAAAGTATGCTGCGCCTTTGTATCCTTTCAGAACCTCATGACAGAACGGACAGTCCGAAGCCAGTATGCATCCTCCTACTGCTCTTGCTTCCGCAGGCGGATAGCCGAAGGTCTCTATATATGACGGAAACAGAAGAATCTCTTTTTTATACCGGGCAAATACTTCCTCTCTTGGTATGCGTCCTAGATATTTTACCTGTTTATGATCAGGATACTTACCCAGATACGGTATATCATCCTTATTAAGGGTAAATGACACCGTAAAATCACTGATACCTTTATCCTTAAGGATCTTCACCGCATCCAGAACACAGCCGTGATTCTTATAAAGGATCTCTCCCGCAGGGTAGAAGAACCTATTATTCTTAGTTCTTCCGCTTCCTGCCTGATCGTCTGATTCATCTAAGCCGGAATCATGGTTCTGAATACTACCGGACTTTTCCGACATTACCGATCCATCTGATATATAAGCGTCGGCTCTATATGCTGCACAGGGTACATCTATATCCGGCATGATCTTGATGATCCTGTCTTCCGGTACTCCGGTTTTAGCGGCAACTGCCTTCTTCATCCACTCTGTCTGTACTATTACTCTGTCAGCCCGTTTAACAGAGGAATCTATCATCCTGCCGATCATCTTCTGATATACCGCATACTCCCGTTCTTCAGGCTTAAGCAGTGAAAAGTTCTTCCGGTTCTGATAACCCAGCGGCTGATGTACATAGAGTACCTGTCTTCCTCTGTATCCTCTTGGAAGGGTATTCTGCATGGAAAACAGCACATCGGGCTTAAGACTTTCAAAAAAACCTGCCCCTGTCTTTAAGTCAAAGAGGAGCCTGTTCTTACGGCTTGATTTCACGTCATCTCTAACGATAACCCTTATATTATCCCGTTCCTCAAGCAGTCTGTCGCCCAACACGAATATCCATTCATTATTGCCGGCATCGTTCTTTGCTATGTATTCATGGAAATCCCGCAGTATCGACAGTGCTCCCGTCTTGCTTGCGGCAATATCATTCACAACGATTCTCATTCCAATAATTTACCATAGATTCCCCTGTTTATCAATTATTAACCGATTTTTACGGCTTATGGCACTATTTCATAGACAAATACCCCTATCTATGCTAAAATCCAACCAACACGATGTATCAATACGCTCAACCCGGTCACGTCGGGACAATAAGGGGATTACAAATATGAGATTTGTAAAGAGGGAAGAATTAAAAGAAGGAACAAAGCTGGCTAAACCTATCTATAACAAACGTGGCGTGCTTCTTTATGACAGAGGATCCGTCCTCACATCCAAGCTGATCAATTCGGTTCACAATTTCGGGCTCATCGGAGTATATGTACTCGCTCCCGACGAACCGCTTCCCGAAATGACAGATGAAGATCTTGACCGTGAGAAATTCTGTACCGTATCGGAATTCTCACTCATGGAAGAACTGCTGAACATGCAGCGTACCGGTAAATACGTCAAGCTTCGATACCTTGCCGATACTTATATTTCCGAATTCCGCAGAGTTGATCACCCGATTGAGTTCGTTCAGAATATAAGAGGAGCCGAGGATTATATTTACAAGCATTCATCCAATGTAGCAATCTTCAGTGCTCTCATAAGCAGTAAGCTTGGACTTCATAATGAAGAAAAGCTGACCGCGATACTTGCGGCTCTGGTTCATGATATAGGGAAGATGAACATTCCCATGATGCTTCTGAGAAAGCCTGTACTCGATGAGGCAGATATTGAAAAGATGAAGAAATATGAGCTTGACGGAGCAGAGCTTATCGACAAATGCTTTATGTCGATCCCGGGTGTCAAGCGAGCCATGCTTCAGGCATACAAGCATATAGATGCATTTGAGAACAACAGGGAACCGGAAAAAGGCAAGCTGGTGCTTACATCAAAGATACTCATAGTTTCGGATATGTTCGACCGTCTTACAGCCATGGATCTTCGCAACGAACCCATATCATATATAGCAGCGCTTAAGGTGTTTACCTCCAATCCGCAATGGTTCGATCCCGATGTGGTCAAAGCACTGGCTTCCACCATCATATTCCTGAGCGAGGGTACATGCGTGAAGCTCACCACCGGCGAAACAGCAATAGTGCTTGAACCCAATCCCTATAGTATATTCAAACCGCTGGTACTCCTTACATCCACCAACAAGGTAGTGGACCTTGCCAGAAATTCATCCTACAGGAATGTCGAAGTCGCAGATGTGGCAAAGAGCTACGACAGCAGATATGTTCTGGATAAACCTACAATAAACAAATTAAAGAAAGAAGACGGTTCCTGACAGGAGCCGTCTTTACTGTTTCAGCCACACAGTTCT
This sequence comes from Lachnospiraceae bacterium, assembly GCA_024691125.1. Classification (GTDB taxonomy): domain Bacteria; phylum Bacillota; class Clostridia; order Lachnospirales; family Lachnospiraceae; genus UBA2868. Next base: position 13,607 of record JAILNV010000242.1, read on the forward strand.
GTTCACGATATCCGTATAGCTCTGGATCAGCTTGACAACCTTGACAGACACATTTGTATCCGCATAGTCCTCAGCCATTACGGTCTCTTCCTTATTCTCGTACATCGCAACCGCCAGCTCTGTCGCCTGTTCAACCGTACAGCCTTTGATACCGCCAATCACCACCGTGCCTTTGTCAAGCACCTCCGGTCTTTCCGTAGATGTCCTTATAAGCACACCGGGAAAACCAAGCATCGCAGATTCCTCAGACAATGTCCCGCTGTCAGACAACACACAGTAGGCATTCATCTGAAGCATATTGTAATCAAGGAATCCGAAGGGCTTCATATTCGTAACAAGCGGATGGAACTTAAAATTCCTCATCTCGATAAATTTCTTTGATCTGGGATGTGTTGAATAGATGACAGGCATCCGGTATTTTTCCGCAATATTATTTATTGAATTCATGAGATCCATGAAGTTGTCTTCCAGATCGATATTTTCTTCCCTGTGCGCAGATACAAGTATATATTTCCTTTTCTCAAGGTTAAGGCGGTTCAGCACATCACTCTTTAATATATCATCCATGTGATCCCTAAGGACCTCACGCATCGGCGAACCGGTAACAAACATTGTTTTGCCGTCGATTCCCTCTGACAGAAGATATCTTCTCGAATGCTCTGTATAAGGAAGGTTTATGTCAGAGATGTGATCCACAATCTTCCTGTTTATCATTTCGGAAACATTCCAGTCCCAACAGCGGTTACCGGCTTCCATATGGAAGATAGGTATCTTTAATCTCTTTGCACTAATAGCCGACAAAGCTGAATTGGTATCTCCGAGTATAAGCAGTGCATCAGGCTTAACCTCCTGCATGAGCGTATACGATTTGGCTATGATGTTACCCATCGTCTCACCCAGATTAGTGCCTACCGACTCCAGATAATAGTCAGGCTCTCTCAGCTTAAGATCCTCAAAAAATATCTGATTAAGTGTATAATCATAATTCTGTCCGGTATGTACCAGAACATGGTCAAAGTATTTATCCGCACATTTAATGACGGCAGATAACCTTATTATTTCCGGCCTTGTACCGACTATAGTCATAAGCTTAAGTTTATCCATGACTCATCCTCTACTGTTCTCTTCCTCGTAACCTCTAATGGTCTTTTCCCTTATCTTTCTTATCGTACGGGTTCATAATAAGTATCCGGCTTATCCGGATCAAAAGCTTCATTAGCCCACATCACAGTCACCATATCCTCATCACCTTCATTGGTGATACAATGGGTGTAGCCCGTCGGTATGTCTACTACAGTAAGCTTATCACCGTTCACATGATAATCGATCACTTCATCCGTACCGTATTTGCGGAAGCTTATGCAGCCCTTACCCTTTACAACAAGGAATTTCTCGTTCTTACTGTGATGCCAATGGTTTCCCTTGGTTATCCCCGGATGGCTTATGTTCACCGAAACCTGTCCCCTGTCGGGAGTTCGAATGAATTCAGTGAATGAACCTCTCTCATCAACATGCATATCAAGAGGATAGGAGAAATCATCCTCCGGCAGATAACTTAAATAAGTACTGTACAGCTTGCGCTCCAGCTCGTCATCAAGCTTGGGCAGTTCAAGTCCCCTGCGGTTCTCCTTAAAGGAGGTGATGATCTCAACTATATGTCCGAGCGTGGTCGTATGTACTACGGGAACCGTTCCGAATTTACCTACTATATTTGCTCTTCCTTCAAGTGCATTTATGAACTCTTTTACCACATCATCTATGTAAACAAGGTTCATTACCACAGACGGATCATTGACCTTTATCGGCAGACCTGCAGCAATGTTATTACAAAAGGTTGCGACCGCACTGTTGTAGTTGGGGCGGCACCACTTTCCAAACACATTAGGAAGCCGGTAAACATACACCTTATTACCGGTCTCTTCGGAATATGAAAACATTCTGTCTTCTCCGGCCTTCTTGCTCTTTCCGTATGGATTGTCAAGTTCTGCCTGTATTGAGGAAGTTATAAGAACCGGAGTACAGTTTCCGTTTTCCTTAAGCTTGTTAAGAAGCGTATCTGTAAATCCGAAATTCCCTGTCATGAATTCGGTCTCATTTTTCGGACGGTTTACACCAGCCAGATGAAAGACGAAGTCACAGTTTTTCGTATAAACATCAAGCTCTGCGGGATCTGTATTTATATCATATTCATAGATGTCATTGTATTTTCGGTTCTTAAGTTCGGCTACAAGGTTCTTCCCCACGAAGCCGCCCGAACCCGTTACAAGGATTTTCATATCTTAATAAGTCCCATCCGATCATTCAGTGTCAACTGCCGGTTCATTACTGCCAAACCGTCTTATAATGCTTCAGTCCTCCGGATTCCATGCAGCAATCTCATCTCTTATATATTTCAGCGAAAGCAGTTTTTCTTTTACCTGCCCGATATTCAATATTTCCGTATTGTTTGAATTAAACTCGGTAAGCTTTGTCCTCTCCTGATTGCCTTCTTTGAAATACTTATCATAATTAAGATCTCTCTGATCCGCAGGCACACGGAAGAAATTCCCCATGTCTATCGCTCTTGCACATTCCTCATTTGTAAGAAGTGTTTCGTACATCTTCTCGCCATGGCGGATACCTATTACTTTTATCTCATTGTCTGCATTGAACAGTTCTTTAACTGCCTTCGCCAACACCTCTATGGTACATGCCGGAGCCTTCTGAACCATGATGTCTCCGGCTTCGGCATTCTTAAATGCAAAGACAACCAGTTCCACAGCTTCTTCGAGGCTCATGATAAACCTTGTCATTGTCGGCTCCGTTACCGTAAGCGGCTTTCCCTCTTTTATCTGCTCTATAAACAGCGGGATGACCGAACCTCTTGAGCACATAACATTTCCGTATCTTGTTCCGCATATCAGGGTCTTATCGGGATCAACGGTCCTCGATTTGGCAACAAAGACCTTTTCCATCATCGCCTTACTGGTACCCATCGCATTAACAGGATACGCCGCCTTATCGGTAGACAGGCAGATAACCTTCCTGACGCCTGCTTCTATCGCAGCCGTCAGCACATTATCGGTTCCGATCACATTAGTCCTGACTGCCTCCATCGGGAAGAACTCGCACGAAGGAACCTGCTTAAGTGCAGCGGCATGAAAAATATAATCAACTCCATGCATTGCGTCTCTTACGCTCTGTATATTCCTGACGTCGCCTATATAGTATTTTATCTTTGGATTATTATATAGATGCCGCATATCATCCTGCTTCTTCTCATCGCGGCTGAATATTCTTATTTCTCTTATATCTGTTTCCAGGAATCTGTTGAGCACAGCGTTTCCAAATGAACCCGTACCGCCTGTGATCAGCAGCGTTTTATCTTTAAACATCCTCGTTCTCCGTATGTATTTTCAATCCATTATTCGCCCTTATTATATGATCGCAGTACTGACTGTCTTTATGGCTGATGAGCATCTTACTTCAACTCTTCAACATGCCCTCCATAGGTTTCAAGCAGCTCCACGCTTCTGCTGACATCGAAATGCTCTTCCAGATACTTACGTCCGTTCATACCTATGACCTTACGTTTCTTATCATCCAGCATTTGACGGATGCATTCCCAAAAGCCCTCAACATCATCCGATCTGCACCACAACCCGCAATCTGCATCTTCTGTAAGTAACTGTCTTACATCTGTGCATTCATCGGTACATGCGATCATTGGTTTGGCCAGTGCCATATATGACAGCATTCTCGACGGATAATTGGGAATGGTGAACCTGATATCCAACGATACGATCCCAACATCACAGTTGTCCATGAGCTTATTGTATTCCGCAACAGGAAGATAGTCTATAAACCTTGCATTAGTCCTTCCCTCGCAGGTCTTCTTTACAAGCTCGGCCTCACTTCCGTTTCCCGCAAAAATAAACTCCACCTTATCGTAAACAGGTGATTTATCATACTGTATAACCTTCATCAGAAAATCTATGGCCTGAGGCTTTCCGAGATTACCGCCCACCATCAGTCTGAGCTTTTTACCTGTTATAAACTCAAGACCCTCCTCCCTGAGCGGTGGTACCTTTATCGTATTCGGAAACAGTATCAGCTTCTCCGGCGGGATCTCAGGATCATGTTCCTTAAGATAGGCTCTGTTTCCTTCAGACATACAGCCTATAATATCCGAAAGAGAATAGAGCTTCTTCTCCTTGTTTCTGAAATACTTATGTATAATGCCGTCCTTGCCGAACAGACCTATATCAACCGCGTTCTGGGGGAAAATATCCTTAAGCATTAAAAAAGCCTTACAGCCGAAGTTCTTCTTGCAATACTTAACTACATTTGCAAATGTTACCGGCGGCGTGGCATATAATACCAGATCAAAATATTCTCCCTTAAGCTCATTTTCAATTGCAGTCCTAAGCTTAGGTTCAACCTTCAGTGTATTTATTCCCTTCTTAATGAAATTGACGCCGAATATCTCGGCAGCAGCCACTTTAAGAATACGCACGCTGCCGATCGGACCGGTTCCGTAGGGATCGACCTCAACATTTACCATTTCTGTCTTAGGGGTATTTTTCGGACTGTCAGCAAAGACTATTGTGACCTTATGCCCTGCTTCTGTCAGGGCAATTATAAGATCGGGATATATCATCCCGGCTCTTTTAAGATCCGGATTTTTGAGAGTTAGATACAGAATATCCATTATATTTCCTATCTGTTACCAATGTGCTCATCCAATAACCTTCATAAGATCGTTAAGCGTTGCGATCCTTGCATTCTCCCTGTAACCTTCCTTATATGCCCGGTCTTTATAAACGCTGTTCTCACGTATTATCCTGACAGTCATTATGGGAAGATCACGTCCGATAAAGAAGTCTTTCTCAGGGTTATCACCTACATAAACCATATCACCCCAGTCAACCATGAAAGCTTCCTTCATCATTATGAATGGCCTTGGATCAGGCTTCCAGTAATCACGTCCGAGCTCGTCTGTAATAATAATCTTATCAAAGACCTTCTTACCGTTTGCATTAAGCACTGTAAGCTTCTTCCTCTGAGTCACAGCATATCCATCGGACAACAGCCCAAGCTTTATGCCCTTGTTCTTAAGCACTCTGAGCGCAGGCTTAACATCCGGATAGAAATGAACATCCGGTACATGCTCTCTGTACACTTCGACAAGCTCCATTATTTCATTATCTTTGTACCTGATATCATGTGATTCAAGCAGACGGTTAAATACCTTCCCTGAATCCTCAAGATAAAGATCATACAACTGTCTGGCTGTCATCCTCTCATCCCATCCGTACATATCCTTCAGGAATGACGATACAGCCTTGTAACCACTCCGTATATACTCATCTTCAGATATCAGTGTATCATCGAGATCAAATATTACAGCCTTCTTCATACTCGGGTACCATATCCCCATTTAACATTATACTGCTGTCAAACCGGAGGAATATCACATTCTCCCTGTAATCTTCATTATATGTTAAAACCTCGCCGCGAAGAAGACGATACAGATTACTGCATGAATCCGCCCCTGCCATTATTGACATTGGAGCACCGCCTCCAAAACGAGGATTGATCTCGATATATTCGATACCTCTGTCTGTCTTACGACACTGTACCGTGATGTGTCCTATCGGCTTAAGCTCATTCATAAGCCTGGTCACATCTTCAATGATCTCTGTATCTTTAACGATACGTCCCTTGGCTATCTCCCCACTCCTCGTTGCCATCCGAAGTCTGGGAACCATGGTTATAATATTGGATCCGAAATCAAGGAACACATCTATTGTATATTCCTCTCCCGCCATATAATCCTGCACCATGGGATCCTTAACCAGTGTCAGGATTGCGTTTAACTGCTCCCTGTTTTCAACCTTATAGGTATCTATACTGGAGCTGCCGTCTATAGGCTTAACAAATAGCGGAAATAAGATATCATCCTTTTCAAGCTCTTCCTTCGTATACAGGTGTGGTACCTTGAAACCATGCTCCTCCATATACCTCTGTGTATTAAGCTTGTTCCTGCACACCTGTATTACTGAAAGATCGGAGATAAGAAGCCTTGCACCAGTTTCTCTCTCTATTCTTTCTTTGTTTTCAGCAAGAATGATCAGCTCTGTATCTATTGTAGGTACTATAAGCGAAATGGACTCTTCATTACATACATCAATAACAGCATCAATGTATCTTCCGGAATCTATTCGCGGAACGAGCTTGTATTTATCGGCAAAATACAGGGCGGGCGCAGTATCGGAACAATCCACTGCAACAACTTTTCCGTTCACCTTAAGCTCTGAAGCCGCATGCTTAAAGCACTTGATAAGTTCGACTCTTCTGCCGGCACTCAGCACCAGCACATTGATATCCGACACTTATTCCTCTCCTTTGAAGAAATCCATAGTTGCGGCACCTTCGGGACTTATTCCCTCTCTTTTAAGTACGTTCGCAACTGTCATGAATAATATCTTAATGTCCATTATAAAGGACATTTTCTCCGTATATTCAACATCATACTCAAATTTCTGCGGCCAGGTCAGAGTATTCCTTCCGTTGACCTGAGCCCATCCCGTGAGTCCGGGACGTACATCATGTCTATGGCTCTGCCGTTCACTGTATAACGGCAGATACTGTACAAGCAGAGGTCTTGGACCCACTATGGACATATCACCTTTAAGAATACAGAAAAGCTCGGGAAGTTCATCAAGACTCGTTGCCCGAAGCTTCCTTCCGAAAGAGGTAAGCCTCACTTCATCAGGCAGAAGCTCACCGCTTTCATCTCTCTCATCAGTCATAGATCTGAACTTATACATATGAAAGATCCTGCCATCCTTACCCGGTCTGTCCTGATGAAAAAGTACCGGGCTTCCAAGCTTCGTCCTTACAAGGATATACAGCACAAGATATACCGGTGAAAGAAGGATTATCGCAACAGCCGAAAGAATAATATCAAATATACGCTTTATATATTTTCTGTAGAGCATATGTGTTAATCCCTGTACTTATTCCTGCACTAAATCTTGTATTAATTCCTTAGTATATCCCCGTGATCCGATCACTTCCGGTTTAGTCCCGTCCGGGATGAAGATCATGCATTAAAAAGGCTTCTTATTATTGAGATTATCCTGTCCATGTCCTCCGGTGTATTCTTGATGTCGGACGGCAGGCAAAGACCTGTCTTAAATATCCTCTCACATATGCATTCATCATCTCTTAAGATCATATCAGCGCCCTTATATACAGGCTGCATATGCATGGGCTTCCATATAGGACGGGTCTCTATATTCTCTTTTTCAAGAGCAAGCATTACATCAATAGGTTTTACGGAACAATCCTCATCAATAGTCATACACGATAACCAGAAGTTAGGCTCACTGCATTCAAGATAGGGATTCATCTTAATCTCCGGTATATCGGAAAACGCATCTTTAAATGTCCTGTATATGTCCCTTTTTAAAGAAGCATGCTCATCAAGATGCTTAAGCTGGCCTCTTCCGATTCCGGCTACCACGTTGGACATTCTGTAGTTATAGCCGATCTCCTTATGCTCGTAATGCCGCTCCGGTTCTCTTGCCTGAGTCGCATAGAACCTCGCCTTCTTTATCGGCTCCTCGTCATGACAGTACAGCATACCGCCGCCGGACGTTGTGATTATCTTATTACCGTTAAATGAGAATATCCCATAGTCACCGAAATTCCCCGTCTGAACTCCCTTATACCGCGATCCGAGGGATTCAGCTGCATCCTCTATAAACGGAACTCCGTGTTCCTTACATATATCCCTTATTTCATCCAGCTTCGCCGGTGTACCGTACAGATTGGCGGCGATCACCGCCTTTACATCAGGATACTTTGCAAAAGCCTTCTTCAATGCTTCGGGATCCATGTTCCATGTATCTTCTTCTGAATCAATAAACACGGGATGTCCTCCGACATAAACTATCGGATTGACTGTCGCAGAAAAGGTCATTGATGTTCCGAATACTATGTCATCACGACCTACTCCGGCCAGAATAAGCGCCAGATGGATCGCTGACGTTCCGGATGCCAGTGCGGCTGCATATCCACCGCCAATGTATGAACATAATTCCTTCTCGAACTCGTTTACATTGGGACCAAGCGGTGCCACCCAATTGGTATCGAAGGCTTCATTAATATATGAAAGCTCCTCACCGTGCATAGTGGGACTTGAAAGATATATTCGTTTCTGTTCCATAACGGTAATGCCTCTTTATTACAAAAATATTAACTTATTATATCAAAAAAAGGAAATATTGGCAAATATCCTACAAATCAGACAATTATCAGGTCTTTGAGGGAATATCATTTTCATCTGAAATATGCCTTATTTCCTGACTCTGCATGGATTCGTGCATCCTGGATATCTCTCTTACCTCGTCTTCTGCTTCTATGAATATCTCCGCTATCTGCGGATCAAACTGTGTTCCGGCTCCTTCCTTTATGATCTCCATCGACTTTTCAAATGTGAAGGGCTCCTTATAGCTTCTCTTTGATATGAGTGCGTCAAAAACATCAGCAACTGCCATTACACGGGCTGACAGAGGTATTTCTTCTCCGGCCTTGCCGCTTGGATAACCTTTCCCGTCCCATCTTTCATGATGATAGGTTGCCAGATTTTTGGCTTCCTTCAGATATCCGCTGTCGGAAACCAGCGACATGGCGCTAGCTATGATCTGATTACCTGCTGTTGTGTGGCTCTTCATGACCGCAAATTCTTCGTCTGTGAGTCTTCCGGGTTTATTAAGAATGGTATCCGAAACCATTATCTTACCTACATCGTGAAGAGGTGCCGAATTGATCACGTCTATAATATAATCATCTGTAAGGATATCCGGATACAGGCCCTTATCCCTCATTTTATTAAGAATCAGCCTTACATAAGCCGCCGTCTTAAGCACATGATCGCCGGTGTTCTTATCCCTGCTCTCAACAAGATCCGCAAGGACATGAATAAGTCCTGTCTGCATATGCGCGATCTCTTCACCCTTGGCTTCAACATCCTCGAGATAACCGACCGTTTCGGCGATCGTCTTACTGAGTGACTCATACAGATTCTCTATTTCGTCTCCGGTAACTATATCAAGATGCTGAAGTCTTTCAACGCTTATATCCCTGGCCTCTTCACTGTCATAGGCGAATTTCCTGGCTGATACCGTCATAGCCACGATGGGATAAATAAGATGGTAATCGACCAGCCATATACACAGCGACAGCACAAATATATAGAAGCCTATGAACAGTGAAAATACCTTGGTCATATAATTAAGGCTTGACAGTCTTATTTCCTCAACCTTTATATCCGCAGCCGCATAGCATACACAGGTCCCGTTACTGTCAAATACCGGTTCAAATACTGTAAGCAGACGCCCGTACTTAGTATCGTCAAGCAGCGGTTCTATCTCTTTACCGGTAAGAAAATCATTCTTCAGTGGTACAAGATACTCCTCAAGCTCTATAACCGTACCCGGATCCTCTCCCTTAACATCCGGCGTATCAAGGTCAAATACAACATGCACTCCGTCATCCATGATCTTGTAAATATATATATACTCAATATCGGAATTCCCCGTTTTTATATCTTCCAGCTTCTCTTCAATCTGCTTATATTCCGGTGATGAGTCCCCTTCTGACATATACTCGTCCACTCTGTTTCCATCTATTGTTCCGGCTGCCAGTTTCGCTGCGCTTCTGCAGCTGTATGTATACTGCTCCATCGCAAAGTTCTGATAAAGTATATAACTGATAAAGGTTGTTACAACGGCAACACAGAACATTATCACGGATATAATGGTGATAATCTTGCTCCTTAGGGAAAATGATCTGGTCACATTCTTCTTGGCGTAGCTCTGTACTTCCCTTGACAGCGGAGCCTGTCTCCATCCGGTCAGCCTGAGTCCCGGCTTGAGCTGATCAGGAATAAGCTTTAGTATTATGAATACAAGGATTACGGTTATGGCCTTATCAATGATATCTATACTGACATCCGATATCATCTGCGCCCAGAATACACTCAGCTTCCCGCTTTCAAGCAGTCTCCTTGCAAACGGCGCAGAGATTCCCTCTCCCATACCATAACCATACAGGAAATATGTAAGGATCGAACCAAGCGCTCCTCCGAGAAAAGCAAACAGAGGAATGGTAAGCAGTGTTTTTGACAGCTTCTCAAACCATCCTTTACTGCCAAGATAAGCTCCTGCCGTCGCTATCAGTGTGCTAAGCACCACATAATATGCATTGCCCGGATTTCCCTGCATATTGATGATATTATTAAGATATCCGACAAGGATTCCGGGGAGATATCCTCCGAGGATCGAAGCCAATAATGTTCCTATATTATCGAGATACAGCGGTATTCCCAAAAGAGAGGCACCTCTTGACAGAACGAAGTTTATCACCACCGTTCCCAAGAAAAACAAGAACTGAAATCTGTGACATTTCTCAATTTTAATATCCACCTCAGCCGGTTCATTTTTATTCATATCTTCCGACATATATCTCACCTGCGATTCATTAAAATAAAAACCCCATGATCTGTGGTTTAAGAATACCATAGATCATGGGGTTTTACAAATCAGCGGTCTCAGATCACTCTTTCTTTCCTCCCGGCCTGTTCACTTCCATTTACATTGATCGAACGTAATTCTCATCAGTTGACACTACAGCAAGGCGCTTCCGGACATATTCCCTCATTCCCGGGTCAGTACAGTAAATATAGCATCCCTTCATGCCTCTGGTCATAAGAGTCCGGTATGTATTCTTAATTATCTCATCCGCACGCTCAAGTGCTGCGTCAGGATCCTCCTTGTACATTTTTTTCAGACCTTTAATAGACTGGTCTGTAGATGCTCTTTTCGTGAAATCGGTAACGATATGCCCGTCCTCATAACGTATGTCATCGCCCATAATAACTCCGACATAATCAAATTCCAGACCCTGAGTTGTATGAATACATCCTGCTTCATTTACCGAATTCTCGCTGAGAGCAAAGGCCTGACCATCATCAAGATTCCAGCTTATGCCGAAATCACCGATCTGTATATCATGAAAACTACTGTTTTTTCTGTTTTCCTTGATCCAGTTCCAGCAGTAGCCGGCCAGGATCCTTGCCCGGTTAGCTGCTTTGTTTTTCTCGATAATAATTCTCCGCATATCTGCCGGATCATCGTAAAGCCTTACCTCATAATCAAGGCCTTCAAGGTTGTAATTCGCTGTTTCCCGAATCTCAAGGATATCGTCTATCCATGCAAGATACCCGTTTGATCCATTACATCTGAATTGCGATACCAGTTCCATCTCCGTCACTTCCGAGTCTTCTTCTTTCGCCCATTTAAGAATCTCGGCTACCGAACCGATGTCATCCATGGTTACACGCTGACTTTCATCAATAAAAAAGACTGAACATCCGGAGGCATGTATTATCTCCTTGATCTGGTTCTCACCCATATTATGGAACATTCCCGACTTTTCATTTAGCCGATGAGCTTCATCTACCAATAATGTGTGTATCATGTTGTTCCCAACTTCGGTATACATACCGGAACCTTTAAACATATTATCGACACTGCTTTTTCTGACTTTTCCTTTCAGCTTGGCTGTATATACCTGCCGCGGGGCACTGTTCTTGGATACATACTGCACAAACTGACCACGCTGCGTCAGCTCTGCAAGCAGCCTTACTGCAATAACACTTTTTCCTGTCCCCGGGCCGCCTTTGCAAATCACAGTGCGTTTCTTATGATCCTTTCGGCACTTCATTGAAATCTTTATGATTTCCTCATAAACAACACGCTGCTCATCAATCATGATGAATTCTTCATTCCCTTCTATCATTGATGCAATAGCATTTTGAAGACTTTTAGATGGGCGGATTGCACCATGATCTACCATGTAGAGCACTTCTTTTTTATCCCCGGTCTTCACGCATTTCTTAATGAATTCCCTCAGATCACTAACCTGTCCTTTTGTAAAAGCCGGTGCTTCTGAAGTATATACTTCATATTGGCCATCATCCAGTGGATCATTATCCCGGCGGATGTAATTATGAAGAAATGCGCAGGGTACAAGATTTATGTGCCTGTCCTGCACGGCCGCATTATAGTCTGCAATAAGTTGGGCATATGACCAGGCCTGATATGACGGATGAACCACCTTTTTTACAGAGCCTCCCGTAAATGTCTCCACCAAAGCCTCGGTGCTATCTACCCTTTCCAACTTGCTCCATTGCTTTAATTCCACAATCACCATACCCGGATCTCCGCCTGAATCATATCCGGAAATCATGAAATCTACTCTCTTAGCCGTCTGAGGAATGTTGTATTCAATTGCAACCCCTGCATCTGACGGAATCTCCGGATCGCTCATAACCTTATACATATACTGCATGGAATTGTCCCAGGAAATGAATTCATTTGTCACCGTATGCTTTCCCATTTTTGCAAGAATGTTCTGCTCAATCTCCAATGCAATGGTGTCGCCCTCAACGCTGTGTAGAAAGTCACTTTTTAATCCATCATAAACAATCATTCGGTTATTTCTCCATCTTCAGCATAAGCCGTATACTTGTCTGCTTTCCCATATGCTTTTTCGGCCGGATACTTTCTGTTATTCTCATCAATCTTAGCACTCACGATCCCCGGTATATCAAGTTCAAGGTCATTCGCCATAAGAAATGAATATATCAGTACATCTGCCAGCTCTTCCTTAACCTTTGCAATCTTTTTTTCTGTGTCAACTGCGGTATCAGCTCCGGACCATTGGAAGACTTCCAGCAGCTCGGCTGCCTCAAGGGAAACAGATATCGCCAGGTCCTTGGGATTATGAAACTGCTTCCAGTTCCTCTCATCCCTGAAATTCACGATTTTCTTTGTCAGTTCCGTTATCGAATCACTCATAAGCTTTGGCTCCATCTTCATCCCTCCGTTCTCTTTACCATATTATCGTTTCTGTATTGAGTTTTCAATACAAATTCGTGTGACGCTTTTATGACTTTCTGTATGATATGATCATACCATCAAAAGAAAACAGTACCGCTACAGCAAACACACGGATATAAGAAAGGATATCCGGTATCATTTCAGAAGATGCGGCTGGTACAGTTCAGGTATAGATTAAAAAAAAAAGAAGGCGTGTTATAATGAAGAACACAATGGAAATGAATAAACTTAATATGGATGAGCTAGAAATGGTTTATGGTGGAACAGGACCTATCGGAACATGTGATCCACCCCGCAAGACAGGATCTCTCAATGAAACAGGACCTCTCGATGAGACAGGGCCTCTCGGGTATCCTTATGGGTATCCTTATGGATATCCTTATTAAACAAGCATCCCTTGCGGTGATATTGCCGTTATCATCCACGCTTGCTATGTCATGCCGTTTTCAGCATGCGATAGACGGGATCTAAGGTAATGTCACGCTCGCTACGCTTCACGTGACAAGTCGTCCCGTTTTCAACATGCGATAGACGGGGTGCTGAAGGTCCGGTGGACCTTCGTTTAGCACCGACCGAAGAGCCCGCCAGGGCTCTGAGACCTCGAACCCGTTTGAGCGCGGCAGCACTCAAACATCATAAGAAAGGGTATCCGTTTGGGATACCCTTTCTTGTGATCTTCGAGCGATAGACGGGACTCGAACTAAAAAATGAACCCGCAAACGCCGAAAGAAAGGAGGTTTGGGGGTCGCCAATTACTACCGTACCAAAACCGTACCACTTTTTTGTTTTATTCCAAACGCATCTTTTATAATCTTTCCAAGTATTATATATTTCACACAGTTTTTTGTTTTTTGTAATCATTCAACCATTTTACTTATACAATTAGAATACACGTGAGCTCCAAGAAGTTGTCATTGTTTTCTTCAACTCAATTTTCTTTAATAAAAGGAATTTCCCTTGTTCTGAAAGATCTTCAAGAAGCGCCACCTTTAATAGTAATTCTGCTTCTTCATCAGAGTGCGCTGGTATAGTTATTTCTTCTTTATGTTGTGAAAATATACCTGATGTTTCTATTCCCTCGTATTTAAGAGGATGGATTTCCTGATATGTAACTAAGAATGTATACATTTTTTCGAAAGGCATATGATTGTCCTTTTATGAAGATATGAGGTGGACATTCATGGTTTCCAAGGACATAAATAATCGGACCCTCCCGACGCATTCTCAACAAGCAAAAAAAATAGTCCACTATATCCTTGTCATTAGCAATGTCACCTAATATGATCAGCGGAGAATCCCCAAAAGGTTCGTTTCCATCCATTTTTCTAACTGCATGCTGTATGTATTCTTCATCAGACAGATTCCCAAATCCTTTTCTATCCCTCATATTAAGGTGTAAATCGCTTATATAGTATACTTTC
>JAILNV010000253.1 GCA_024691125.1 Lachnospiraceae bacterium
AGCAATGTGATCAGCGATGCGATAACAAGTATAAGAAGGGTCTGTTTGTTCTTTGGGGGTGTGTTATTTCCATTGTTGCCGTTGTTCCCTTGATTGTTGTCATTTTCCATCTATGAATGTCTCTCCTTGATCATCCTGCTCGTATAAGAATCGTAATTACATAGACTCGTAAACACTTCGTTGGTTTACTCGTTATTTTATGGCATCGTGAAATACCGATGCTCATAAAATACATTATAATTATACTCATTTAATAAATCAACGAACTTTTTTGAACATTCTGTGTCGTAAAAATACGATTTTTATGGCATATTCTTATAAAATAACATATAATTGTAACTACTATACTCCGATAAAGGTCAGATAATGATTTTTAACTCATATGCTTTCGTTTTATTATATCTGCCGGCGGTGGTTATTCTCTACCATGTTATCAACGGCAAAGGATATTTCATGGCGGGTAAGCTGTTCCTTCTTGCTGCGTCACTGATTTTCTATTGTCTTAATGACGCCGCCGCTTTTCCTGTTCTCTTAGCTGTGATAGCGGTTAATTACCTGCTCTCGGTACTTCTCGGCAAAATCGGTTCAGTCGGAATCCGAAAGCTTGTACTGTGTGCGGGTATTGTATTTGATCTTTGCACTCTTATATATTTCAAGTATCTGGGTTTTTTCGAGGGGATCATGAATTCCATGTTTAATACCGGGTTTTCTGTTAAGGAAGCAATCCTTCCGCTCGGAATAAGCTATTATACCTTTTCTCAGATAGCCTTTCTGGTCGACAGTTATAAGGAACCCGATAAGAGTTACAGTTTTCCGGACTATGCTCTGTTTATAAGCTTCTTTCCCAAGATTTCTGTCGGGCCAATCGCATTTGCCGGGGATATGATACCACAGTTCAACGATTCGATCAGGAAAAAAGCCAATCCTGACAATATCGCTGCAGGTATGGTGATCTTTGCGGCCGGACTTTCAAAAAAAGTGTTGCTCGCAGACAATCTGGCTCCATATGTTACCTGGGGTTACTCCAATATAGATATTCTTGGGACCACCAATGCATTAGTGGTCATGCTTGCCTACACGATGCAGATATATTTCGATTTCAGCGGCTACTGTGATATGGCCAAAGCAATATGTCTGATGCTGAACCTTGACCTTCCCGATAACTTCCTGTCTCCCTACAGAGCGGTATCGGTGGATGATTTCTGGAAAAGATGGCACATAACCCTTACTTCCTTCTTTACAAGATATGTCTATATACCTCTCGGCGGAAACAGGAAGGGGAAGATACGAACCTATGTGAATATGTTTATCATATTCTTTTTAAGCGGACTGTGGCACGGAGCTGCCTATACCTTCATAGTCTGGGGACTTGTTCACGGTACCGGCATTACACTCAGCAAGCTGCTTAAGAATAGAATGGCACGGGTTCCTGTTTTCTTAAGACGTGCAGGTACTTTCATTTTCATTAACCTGTCATGGATATTCTTCCGGGCGCCCGACATTAATATCGCTGTCGCTTTCTACAGACAGCTATTCTCTCTTAAGCTCATTCCGGTAAATATCGAACTGGTTGCCAAGGCGACTCCGGATGAAATGCAGTTTATACAGTGGATGATACTGACCGGTCTTGACAGAACTCCTTATTACAGCGGCTGTGTCATCGCGATAGGCTTCCTGCTTATTTCCGTATTTATATCCATGTACTGTAAAAATGCAACAGAACGTCTGGCTGCACTTAAGCTTAATACAAGGATCATAGCAGCCACAGTGATCATGATGGTACTCTCGATCCTGTCATTGTCCGGAGTGACAGAATACATTTACACCAATTTCTGATGAATAAAAGCCTGCTGTATCAGGCAGAAAAGACAGCTGATGATTCAAGACAAAACTACAGAAGAAAACATAATACAGAGTATGAACGATGATCACGGCAACCAGGATAAAGCAACGAAAAAAACCATGTCTTCACAAAGGTTTATAAGACTGACGATAACATATACCCTTTTGGCTCTAATCGCTATCGCTGCTCTTGTTGTGATCATAGACCCATTCACACGCTATCATGCTCCGTGGTTTGGCTTTGCTCCGGTCGAAACCGACGAAAGAACTTCTGCCATCGGACTGGCGCGACATCTTGATTACGATACTGTGCTCATCGGTTCGTCCATGAGTGAGAATTTCAAGAATACATGGTTTGAAGATGATGTGTTCGGGAATAAATGCGTCAAGATAGCTCTGCAGGGAGCTCATTACGGCGATTACCGTCATATAATAGATGAAGTACTTAAGCATAAAGGAACAAAAAATGTTGTATTCTGCCTGGATACCTACCTCTTTACAGACCTTCCGTCCGCTTATCCTCAGACGATCGAGGATTATTATGTGTCCGGCATCGGACCCGGCGATATCCATTATCTGTTTAATAAGTCGGTACTCTTTGATTATATTCCAAAATTTATAGTCACTAATTTCCGCTCAGGATTCAGTGCGGAAAATGCTTATTTATGGAGTGATGAATACGAATATTCAAAGTACGCGGCGAGACTTGCCTATATGTCGAAACGACTGCTTGCACGAAACCCCGAATGTGAATACGATCTGTTCTTTGAAACCGCGGATGCTTTTACCGATCCGTTCATTGAGCAGATACGTTCACACCCTGATGTAAACTTCTATCTGTATGTACCTCCATACAGCATCCTGTTCTGGGACGATGTAGTCCTGCGGGGTTACGCCACAGCCACAATATGCGTGCAGGAAAGAGAATTCAAAAAACTTCTCGAATGCGATAATGTTCGTCTCTTCTATTTCCAGGATGATAAGGAGATAGTAACCGACCTGTCCAATTACAGGGACTATTCGCATTATAAAATAGATGTGAATCGTTATATGTATGAATCGATGCACGACGGCACTCACGAGCTTAATCCTGATAACTATTATGATATCCTGCTTGCCATGTACGAATATATAAGTACATATTATTATGAGCAGTGCTTTCACTAAGCACTGCTCATTCAATAGTTACCTTTATCTCATCTAATCACCGGCTGGTATACAGATCAATCCCAAAGCTTCTCCGGATACTCGCCCTTCTCTTTAAGTGCCCTGACCGAATCCATTACAAAGGGCTTATCCTCCTTATAGGTTACCCCAAACCATCTGTCGGATGATTTAAGAACCTTAACTGTAGCCTTGTCTGCCTTAAGCAGCTCATCCACAACTCCAGGAAGATAACACTCTGCCTTAAGCGGGTTGCCCGGAACGGTCTTTTCAAAGAATTCACCAAAGCTCTTCTCGACCTCACTAATGAAATCCCCTGAAAATCCCCACATATTCATAGAAACAATGCTTTCCGGATCTATATCCGTGTAAGTAGCTCCATCATCCTCGGTAAATCTCGCTTTCCCGCCATCCTTTTCGATATGTGTTCTCTCAACAATGTCAACAAGGAAGCCGTCGCTGTCAATACTGCATACACCCCTTGATACATATCCGTTTTCGGTCAGCGTATTTTTGAGCCTGTAGCCCACCATGGCATATTCAGCCCGGTTATCAGCTTCATCAGAACCCTCTGTCCTGCCTGCAGATACCCCTCCGTTTTTATCGCAGGTCTTGTCAAGAAAATCATATATGATCCTGAATGCTTCTCTTCCGTAGAAATCATCCGCGTTAATAACAGCAAATGGACCGTTAATGACTTTTCGGCAGCTGAGTACGGCATGTGCGGTACCCCATGGTTTCACCCTTCCCTCGGGAATGGTTTTTCCGTCCGGTATATCGGACAGTTCCTGGAACGCATACTCCACGTCTATATGGCCCTTAACCACATCACCGATACAGGAACGGAAATCCTGTTCATTTTCCTTTTTTATTATAAATATGACTTTCTTAAATCCTGCCCGGATCGCATCATATATTGAAAAATCGATTATCTTGTTTCCCTGTTCGTCAACGGGATCTATCTGTTTAAGGCCACCGTATCTTGAGCCCATTCCGGCTGCCATGATAACAAGCACAGGTTTATCCATTTCTATCTCCTTATTCTTTATCCTGAGGTTTTAAGCTTTCCAATACCGGGCTGTTTCCGGTAATAATGTTCATTTTGTTTACTCCTTTGTTTTGGGCTTGGTCACAGGTTCACTGGTAAGATCCACACCCAGTCTCTTGAAGGTATTGATATCAACTGCAGACAGCATTACGGAGGTATGCACCTGACATCCCTTCAGCTTGGGAAGCTGTTCCATTGCCTCCCTTGCATTCTTATCGCTTACGGCCGAAGTAGCGAGCGCTATCAGTATCTCATCTGTATGAAGCCTCGGATTATGACCTCCCAGATATTTCGTCTTAAGTGTCTGTATAGGTTCAATGGCTTCTCTGGAAACGACATGAAGGTCATGATCTATCCCTGCCAGTTCCTTAAGTGCATTAAGGAGAAGCGCGGCGGACGCTCCCAAAAGATCCGAGGTCTTTGAAGTTATTATACGTCCGTCATTAAGCTCGATAGCGGCACATGTAACCTGAAGATCTTCAGCCCTTTTATTGGCTGCCACGGTAACCTTGCGGTCCTGCAGCGTTATGCCTGCCTGCTTCATTATAAGATCAAGCTTCAGGACTTCGCTGTCGGTGGCTTTTTCATTAACGACAGCATTGAGAGTGGCATAGTAGCGACGGATTATCTCCATCTTTGACGCCTCACAGCAGGCATCATCATCCACAATACAGTTGCCTGCCATATTTACGCCCATATCCGTCGGTGATTTGTACGGATTGCTTCCGTATATGCCTTCGAATATGGCATCCAGTACCGGGAATATCTCTATATCCCTGTTGTAATTAACAGTAGTCTCTCCGTATGCCTCAAGATGGAATGGATCTATCATGTTAACATCATTAAGATCCGCCGTTGCAGCTTCATATGCAAGGTTCACCGGATGCTTAAGCGGAATGTTCCAGATCGGGAAGGTCTCGTACTTTGCATATCCTGCCTTGACCCCTCTCTTGTTCTCGTGATACAGCTGCGAAAGACAGGTTGCCATTTTGCCGCTTCCGGGACCCGGAGCGGTAACGACCACAAGCGGTCTTGAGGTTTCTATATAATCGTTCTTTCCGAATCCCTCATCGCTTGCTATAAGTGCAACATTGGAAGGATATCCTTCTATCCTGTAGTGATGGTATACCTTATATCCTTTCTTTTCCATTCGTGCCTGGAAAGCTTCTGCTGCTCCCTGTCCGCTGAACTGTGTAAGCACAACGCTTCCGACATACAGGCCACGGCTTTCGAACTCCTTTATCAGACGTATAACATCTTCATCATAGGTGATTCCAAGATCACCGCGTATCTTATTCTTCTCTATATCACCGGAATTGATAACAACAACAATCTCTACCCTGTCGCTAAGCTTCATTAACATCCTCAGCTTACTGTCGGGTTCAAATCCGGGCAATACACGTGAAGCATGATAGTCATCAAACAGCTTGCCGCCGAATTCAAGATACAGCTTGTCGCCGAATTTATCTATCCTCTCCATTATGTGCTCTGACTGCATTTTTAAATATTTTTCATTATCGAATCCGATCCTCATCCTTCACTCCCCATCCTGTCTTCCGGTATTATCCATGTATAATGTTTGCAAAATAACCGGACTTATTATCGCCGGCAGTCTTTAATATAATCACTTTAACATTCTATATCATCCGATTGTTTATATGCAAGTGCTATGTTGATAATTCTTTTTTTAGTATAATCAATACAACTCAGATAACTGTGGACTTTTGATTTTTCTTCTTTCTTCTTAGAGCCTCGACAATATCATTTACATTATCTTCATCTATCACACCGGGCTTCTCTTCCTGATATTCAAGCAGATTCTCTTTATTTTCTGCTTCGTGCCTGCGAGCCGTAGCATATAGTTCCTCATAATTTCCATCCTCTATAACATTCTCCAGGAACGAACGTATTTCATCTGTAAGGACTTCATAAGAGCCATACAAGTCTTCGACTGCCTTCCACTCATTTCTGGTAGCTTCAATCTCGGCATTGATTTCTTCCAATGACATCTCCGATAGTCCATTTTTTTCAGAGGCTTCACTAAGTTCTACCATTGCGCGGTATCCTCTTTCTGCATTATATCTGCCATTTCTTCAACTAAGTTGTTTCTGAGTTTCGCATCAGAGCATGCTTTTGTTCCACCATTCTTCTTAACGATGTCTATGACTTCTCCAATTTCTCCAATCATCCACAGGAGTTTATTCTTTCCTGTCTACGGGCCGATGGATTCCCATTTTTCTTTTTACTTGTCTTGTAATTTTCTTTGCATATCCTGCATCTCATTTATTGTAAAATCTTCCATCTAAATCACCTCTTTTATTATTTCACAAGCCATGAACCTTTTTTCTTGGATCCGATTCTTTCAATCGTGCCTTCGTCCAGCAACTCTTTCATTAGCATTTGTACTGTTCTTCTGGACTTATCCATTATTTCTGACAACTCGACCTGCGTTAATGACGGATTTTCCTTATATCGTTCCTCTGCCTCATACGCATCAAGAATTTTCTTAAATCCACTTCCCCTTCGCTCCATAAGCCGCATTCTTCCAAAAACATCCGCAAGAATCGGATTTCGCAGTTTATCGCCCCCTATATCTGTAACATTTTTGTAACGGTTTGCGGTACATCCTTCGTACATCCTTTCAAGACAAAAAGAAAGAGAGGGAATGACCACCCTCTCTATCAAGTTTATTATTTTGCTATGGCATTCTTTACAAATGGAAACTTTATTATTAGATTATCATCCATCTCCATCATATTAAGAATCCTGCTTGCTGCTCCGGATGGATGATTGGTGCCGGCCTCCCATGCC
>JAILNV010000289.1 GCA_024691125.1 Lachnospiraceae bacterium
TCATTTGATCCCCACGAGGATTGTGAATGCAGCGGTACTCCCACCTTCCCTGAATTGTGTAAGGGCTTTGCCGAATATATAGAGCAGAAGAGTGACTTTATCATGCTGCTTGAGAGGAACAACATTATATACCAGATGCAAGACTGCATGTATGAATCCTTTAAATGCTGCATCAGGGACTGGAAGTTTCCGGACGGGGAGTTGTCGAAGGCCTTAAACGGCAATAATGCCATATCGGACCTCGTGGTCGATTATGTGGCGTCCGGTCTTACCACGATCGCCAAACACTACGTTGGTAACCGGGACACCATAACCGCGCCCGTGCTCGAGAAGCTTATCTACGATATCTTCCGCGGCGGGTTATTTGAATGAAATGGTTTGCTGTTGAAGATATTTACTGTTGAAGATATTTTAAAAGAATTTCCGCGATTCATTCCACAACCGACTGTGTCGGAAGGGGTTTTCTCGCGGAGAAATTATAAAATTCACTCATTATTTCCACGCCTATCGACCTGTAACCTGTTTTGTAACTAAGATAGATAGATAGGTACACGCCCTTTACCGCTGCCATAATCAAGCAAAATATCAGTTTTTTTAATAAGGCCGCTTTCTGTAAGCCTGTCGAGCACAGTATATGATGTGGCTTCATAAGGGTACAGAAAGGCATCAGAGAATCTGTCAATACGGCCGGTGGTATTGATATTGAGTTTTGCATCTATAAGATGGTCATTGAAATCTGATTTCATTATATCCCTAAGTGTTTCCGGGTATTTTTTAAAATAACTGTTAAATAGTAAAACCAAAGTCAATCACAGAAACAACGTCATACGTTATTATAGTATCTGTTCACGTTGGCTGTTCTTTTGATTATATCGATGATCGTTTCAGTTCCGTTTGATCATTACAGACTGCAATATATTGAGCCATGTTCATCTTTCCGAAATAATCAACGGTATATGATTTACATAGTATTACGCCGAAAATTAACAATAAAGCCGGTTATTAAGGTAAGAATCATAATGCCCATACAGGCAAGGCATAGCCAGGCATATTTTCTTCTTCTCCTGATATCTTTTCGATCTGCGATAAAGACAGCAATCCAACGGATCACGGAATAAAACATCAGTAAACAAATACAAGTATAAAATATAGGGAATACTCTTATTATTATGTCCATAGATGCATTGTACCATACATATCATACAAACGCATCCAAATCCGTTAGGGAAAGACATGCGTAAAGACATGCTGATAACGGAGCCTGATTATGGTAGAATTAATATATCAATTATTTGTAAGGAGCTTTTACAAGTATTGCAGATCTTCGGATATCTTAATCCCTGGGAACGCTATCGGCTTACACGAAAGACGGAAACGCTCCTTGATAAGAAATATCAGGAGCATGATTTTACTTTTGATACGGATTATGACTGGTCTGAGTACGGGTTCTATTTTAATATTTGTGCTACGGATGATAACGGAGTCAGATTCCGGGTGCAGTGGATAGAAGGTGAAATGGATGATCACTATTACTGCGTTGAATGGAATGATTTCTTCTATGGCAATAAAATTGTGGAATATCAAAACAGTCTAAGGGACGAATATTTCCCGTAGATCCCCTATGTGGATACTTATGAATACGCTAAGGATGATCCGTTTGATTTTCCCGGAGAACTGCATAAGGAAGTCTTCTTTCAGTCTGTAGATGAAGCCATCAAAGCCGGCAAAGCAGGCATATTTGACACTGATGTCATCTTCAAGGGGATAGATCTTGATACGGCGGATGATGACGAAGTCCGATGTTTTGCAGAGTCTATGGCGGATTCAATGATGTGGCTGCATGAGGTGACCGGTTACCATCATATCATTATCAACTCCTTCTCCTATATTGAGTGCGACGAATACGGTGCAGGAGTTAAGGTGAAGGAAGAACTTGTGGATAAAATCATAGAAAGGATTGAGCACGGAAGGGAGGAGTGAGCAATATTACACTTAAAGTTAATAAGATATTGGTTTCATTGAAACATTAAAAACGATTGAGGAGTATTAATATCATGGAACTTTTTGAAGGAAGACCTGGGAATACTGCCGGGAGGTTACCAAGAGAGATCAGGACATATGATTTTCTTGATGATCTTGGGATTGCGTACAAGCGGACAGATCATGAGCCCGCAAATAATATGGAAGCCTGTAATGAGATAGATGCTGTATTGGGTGTGCTGATCTGCAAGAACCTTTTTTTATGCAACAGACAGAAAACAAACTTCTATCTGCTCATGATGCCGGGTGATAAGAAATTCAAAACCAAAGAGCTTTCAACTCAGATCAATTCATCAAGACTTTCATTTGCAGATCCTGAGGATATGCTGAAATATCTTGATATCGAACCTGGAGCGGTAAGTATCATGGGGCTTATGAATGATAATGGCCATAATGTTCAGCTTTTGATAGACGAGGATGTGCTTAATGGTGAGGAGCTTGGCTGCCATCCATGTGTATGTACGTCAAGTCTTAAGATGAAGACCAAAGATGTGATAGGGAAATTTCTGCCGGCAACAGGTCATGAATACCAGATAGTGCATCTTGTAGGTGAAGATTGATGTTTTAAAAGAGGCTCTCATAGATAGTGGATAAACCTGATGCCGGAATAGAAGAAATAGTTGAAGCAGCAAGAAATGCGGATCAAGATTGTTATTATATCTGCTGAAGATATTGCTGGAAAAGCAAACATGGAACATATGAGGACGAAACAGAGATTGCAGATATTTTTGCAAAGATCACAGCCAAACCGGCCTATACATATCGGTAACAGAGTATGGATAGGATCCGGGGCGGTCATCACAAAAGGAGTGACAATAGGTAATGGCGCAGTCATAGCTGCAGGAGGCAATGAGTTCGTGTCTGTTAAACTTACACCTGATGAATTGGAAAAAGCGTCTGATGCCGTAGGCTGGTGTGATGTATGTAAGGGTTGGGAAGAAGATGCCCAATAGAATGGGCTACAAGCATGCATATAACATGGGCAGGATAACTTCATGGACAGGGGAAATAGTCAGATGACACAAAAACAGAAAAATATGCATGAAAAGAATCTTCCCCTCAAAGAACCAAAACCGATAATGGTTAAAAAGGACGAAGAAAAGAGCAAACTTGATAAGTTTTCTCCTGATATACTCGCAAAGGCTATCCGTAAAGTGCTTGAAGAGGAAGGTTGAGCATATATACAGGCTCTTAATCAGGTCTACAGCTTCACAAAACATGCTCTCTTAAGTGACTCATATCCGTATCTGCTCCGTATGCTGTCGACAGTTGAATCTATCATCCTCAGTTTATCTATCCGTGTCCCGTCAAACAGGTCATACTGGTAATACGTCTCGAAACAGACCTTGGATGTATGTATGCCAAGCTGTCTTATGGGAGCTCCGTCCCACAGTTCGTCAAACAGCCTGCAGGCTGCTTTATATATCTTTTCTGTAATATCGGTGGGAGATGATAGTGTCATCTGATGGGAGCAGTGCCTGAAATCCGAATCCGTTATGGATACAGCCACAACCTTTACCATCGCGTCATCAGCCCTGATCCTTGTTGTGACTATTTCGGTCAGAGACAATATGTAGTATTTGGCCGTTTCCGCATCCGTGACATCATATCTTACAGTCATGGAATTACCATAACCCTTATTCTGTATTGTCTCATCGGGCGTGAACTCAAGTTCGTATCCGTTTGCGTAATTCCACAACACAAGCCCGAATGATTTAAGATGGCTCTTCAGTATATCCCTGTCAAAATGAGCAAGATCTCCGATGGTCTTTATCCCCAAAGTCCTTAATTTCCTCTCGGATGAATGTCCTACATAGAAAAGATCTCCTATGGGAAGGGGCCACATCTTAACCGGGATCTCATTCGGGAAAAGGGTGTGCACCATATCGGGCTTCTTAAAGTCCGATGCCATCTTGGCAAGAAGCCTGTTATTTGATATCCCGATATTTACCGTAAATCCCAGCTCATTCCGTATGGTTTCTCTCAGTTCATTCGCAAATACTACCGGAGCACCGTATAAAAGTCCAAATCCCGTAAAATCACAGAATGCTTCGTCAATGGAATACTGTTCTACATCGGGTGTATAGCTTCTTAACAGTTCCATAAGATCATTGCTGCGTCTAACATATAATCCGTAATCCGGCGTCATGACTATAAGCCCCGGACACTTTTTCTTTGCATCTATCACCGGTTCTCCGGTAATTATCCCGTATTTCTTTGATGGTTGTGATTTGGCAAGTACTATTCCATGCCTTGTAGCCTGATTACCTCCGATTATTGACGGGACAAGACGCAGATCATAGTCTATTTCCTTATTGAACAGAAGATCACACGCCGTCCATGAAAGAAAAGCGGAATTGACATCAACATGCATAAATATCGGTTCTGGCATAGGCATTCCTCCTCGTATAATATGCGATGGTTCCTCCTATCAGCTAATTTTCCCCATGAATATCCATTTATGAGACCCAATCTCATACCTTACCTGATATAACATCTTAAATTCATCTATCGAAGAAGCACAGGTGAAGATAATGGATCCCCCTTTTCCTATGGTCATTTCTTTCTTGGCATGGATTTCATCAACATTCACGGTAATGACCTCATGCCCGGTATTCTCATATCGGAAACGGAGAGGGGTGATCTCTCCGAGCGTAGAAGTAACGCTGAACATCTGTATCGGATAATTAGCACTTAATTCCATCATAAAACCTCACCAGTTTACAGCACCCGGTAAACAGGCCCTGTCATCTATATAGTAATCACAGGTTATCTTCCGTGAATTATTTCCGTATAATTCAACGATTTCCGGAAGATTATCATTGACTGCATCAAATTCAAGCTGCTGATCCTTACACCATGATACGGCAAGATCAAGAGCCTCACCTGCCCTGCAGGTCCAGAGAATGAGCTTGTTCCCCTTATTTTTAAGGTCTTTGAGCTGTTCTATGAGAGGAACATTGGGTTCTCCAACATCCGGCCATATGCCAAAACTAAGAGTTCCGTCAAAATCAACCGCTATTATCTTATTGTTTTCCATGGCAACCTCCTCATTAAAAGAACAAGTGTTTGTATGATTATAATAGTACATTTGTTCGATTAAATCAACCGCTAGATTTTGGGAGAGGGTAAATCGCAGATACGACATATAGGAATATATGTTCGATAGTCATCAAGACAGTTACCTTTATCTCCCCTTGGACACATGATAAACGATTTTCAGAGATTATCTGTCCTATACTATGGACATATTTATAGGGTTTAATATGGTATGTGAGCTTATATACCGAATGGGAACCTCTGTTGTAATCGTCCATGAATAATAACCTAAGCAAACATTTGTTTGTTTTTGCGCTCCTTTTGGTGTATAATAAGATTATAAAGCAGGAGCAGTTAAAACATAACCATGTATCGTACAAGACAGTATCATGTAAAGGAATACAGCAGGCTCAAGGAAGTGCGTATAAAACCTGTGGGAGACAGGTTTGTCATAGATGTAGTCATGGATATGGAAGATACGGGCATAACACCCATAGATAACGATATCATCCTAAATGAGCTTAGCCAAAATGCGTCAGGCATCTGTTATCTGGCCGGTGGGATGATGAATTAAGGAGTAGTATCAAAGATGATTTATTCACGGAGAACATACATAGGGGAAAGAAAGGTAGATTAGCATGAAAACCATAAAAAGAATAGCACCGGATCATATGTATATCAAATATTCAGCAACACCAGATTGGGGCTGGAATGGCGGGAATTTCTGACGGATCAAGCAGATGTGAACAAACAGTATGAAACAGAACTTGAACTTTACTGAAATAAACAGGTTAATAAAGGCATTAACGGATATAGATGATTATCTGGATATGATCTATTCTGACAGACGCGCCCAGGAGGAACGGATACGTGATCTGTGTGTGCGGATCCTTAGAAAAGATGCAGAAAGATCACTTACGAAAGTTTCAGCCCAGGAACTGAAGAAATCAAAGGCAGGTATCCGGGTTTCGGCATTAATCGAAGCAGGATATAACGATCTTTATAAACTGTCGTATGCAAAAGATTGGGAACTTCTTGCTGTTCAGGGAATCGGTGAAAAGCAGCTGGAAGCGATCAGAAACATAATTGCCGAATTTATAAACCGGCTCTCGGAATATACCGGCCTGCGTATTTCGGATGACGGAACAGACATGGATGCAGACAGAAAAGAACTTATCCATGCCATACATATATTCAGGCAGTGTGAACTTATACGCAGGGATGCTGAGGGAACAAGTGTTGAATATCATGATTTTGTTGAGCTTTTAAGATCTGAACCCATAATACGGGGCAGGCTAAAGTGGCTGTTTTCGGGCAAAAAGGCTAAAGAGCACACTATTCTGATGCTGGATGAGATGGTTTCTTTCTGTGATTCACCGGTGGTTACAAGAGCCAAAGGGTTTACTTCCCAGTATTCGCAGGCCCTTAATATCCTTCAGGAAACGGCGATCGGTGATTATGAGAGAAACAGTGCAGATTATTATGCAATAATCGAGAAGATCGGAATAAGCGGAACGGAGAAACCGCTTATTTACAGCAGCATATCTGCGGAACTGGCTGCTGAGATTGATGCACTTTCCCTTAATATGACAGGCTTTAAAGGCACTCTCAGGGCATATCAGGAGTTTGGGACTAAATACATATTACATCAGGAGAGGGTGCTTCTCGGCGATGAGATGGGGCTGGGAAAGACAATACAGGCTATAGCGGCGATGACGCACATAAGGGCAGAGGATGCAGGAAGTCATTTCCTTATCGTCTGCCCGGCAAGCGTGTTGATAAACTGGTGCCGGGAGATAAAAAAATTCAGTGATATAGATACATATCTCGTACATGGGACATTTACATTAGAAACCTTTGAAAAATGGCAGTCTTTGGGTGGAGCGGCAGTAACAAATTTCGAAACGATGGGCAAAATCGTAGATCAGATCGATGAGAATATGCACCTTTCCATGCTCATCATAGATGAGGCACATTATATCAAGAATCCGGATGCACAGCGTACCAGGAACATAAGACGTCTTGATAACGAATCTGAAAGGATACTTATGATGACCGGGACTCCACTTGAGAATAAGGTTGAAGAGATGTGCTCATTGATAGATTTCATCAGGCCGGATATGTCTTCCGAAATAAGAAGTCTTGCACAGATGAGCAGTGTACCGCAGTTTAAGGAGATGATAGCACCGTTTTACCTAAGAAGGACAAGAGATCAGGTCCTGAAAGAACTTCCCGAGATAGAAGAGGAGCAGGAATGGTGCCTGATGAGTGCAAGGGATAGAGATCTCTATATCTATGACATAACCCAGAATGATTTTGCCGGGATGAGGCGTGTGTCTTTCAGAGATGAAAATCTAAGCGGATCAGTCAAGGCAGGAAGGCTTGTCGAACTGTGTGACCTGGCATGTGATGAAGGCAGGAGGGTAGTCGTTTATTCTTTTTTCAGGGAGACTATAGACAGAGTACGTTCGTTGCTTGGAAGCAGGTGTGCAGGAGTTATATGCGGGACAACACCGATAACTGAGAGACAGGCTATAATAGACAGGTTTTCGGAAGATGCAGAAGGAAGAGTTCTTGTGTGTCAAGTGCAGTCCGGAGGAACAGGACTGAACATTCAGGCAGCAAGTGTTGTGATTTTTTGTGAGCCGCAGATCAAACCGTCCCTCACAAATCAAGCCATATCCCGTGTGTACAGGATGGGACAGGTTCATAATGTGTTAGTATATCATCTTCTGTGCGAAGATACGATAGATGAAGCGATGCTCATAAGACTTAGTGAAAAACAGTCGGAATTTGATACATATGCTGACAAGTCAGTGATGGCAGAAGCAACTGATAATCTGCTTGACCGTGAATGGATAAGGCAATTTATAGATAAAGAACGGGAGAAGTATCTTCCAATGGTGGTATGACGATAGATGAAGATAGCCATAATAAAACCGTAGATAAAATCGCGCAGAAAAACCGTGTGGATAAGGCTTGTAGAGGAGATACTGCAGATATATACTACCCATCCGGGGATAGATGTGGACGGGATACTCAACAGGATGAAATACGGATCTTAAAAGGGATAAAACTCCTTGATATATACAAGACCTATAATCAATATCTCAGGCAGAACAGGCTCATGGATTATGATGACCAGATGAAGATGGCCGAAAAAAGCAATCTTTACAAGAAAGTTGGGAAAAGAATAGAGGAAAATCGGAAGTTTCTGGGTTATTCACAGGAGTATGTTGCGGAGACATTGGACATATAAGACCGTGAATACCGCCGGATTGAAAAGGGTGATGTTGTAATCTGACAAGAATGAAAGACATAATAATAACCCTGCAAAAGCAGGGCTATTATCGTTTATTGTGTTGGATCATATTATCCTTCGATTGCTATGGTCTTGGTTTCTGGAATTTTTTCAGCTTCTTTCTTAGGAATGCTGAGTTTAAGGACGCCATCTTCGAATTTAGCCTTTATATCCGTTTCGGTTAGGGCATCGCCAACATAGAAGCTTCTCTGCATTGAGCCGGCATATCTCTCCTGACGGATGATCCTGCCTTTAATGTTCTTCTTGTCTTTATCAAGACTCTTTGCCGCGTTAACTGACAGATATCCGTTTTCAAGCGATAACTTGATCTCGTCTTTCTTGAATCCCGGAAGGTCGATATCAAGCTCAAAGCCTTCATCATGCTCATGTACATCAGATGAATTAATAAAGATATGTTAATTGAATAACTTTAATGTTATGGCAAATTGTCAGATCACATAAGCTTTTTGAACATTTCCCTGAACTGCGAAAGGTCAGCAGGCCTTGGATTCCCCGGTGCACATGCATCGGCTGCTGCGGATTCACACAAGAAGTCGAGATCATCTTCTTTAAGCTTGTCCAATTTAGTGGGTATACCAACATCTACGGAAAGCTGACGTACTGCGTCGATAGCTGCTTTGCGATATGCGTCCTGATCCATTCCGGAAGTGTCAATGTCAAATGCTTCCGCGATATACTTAAACTTATCTCCGGTAGCTTCTGCATTGAATTCCATGACTATAGGGAGCATCATTGCACATGCAACACCATGAGGTGTATCATATACAGCCCCAAGCGTGTGAGCCATGGAGTGAGCTATTCCCAGACCAACATTAGAATATGCCATAGCCGTTACATACTGAGCAAGGGCCATTCCTTCGCGTCCATCAGGATCGTTTTCAACCGCCTTGCGAAGATTTTTTGCTATAAGCTGGATGGCTTCAAGATTAAGACAGTCAGAGAGCTCCCATGCAGCAGCCGTGGTATAACCCTCGATCGCATGAGTAAGCGCATCCATTCCCGTTGAAGCTGTAAGGCCTTTGGGCATTGATGACATCATATCCGGGTCAACAACAGCGATATCAGGAATATCATTAGGGTCTACACATACAAACTTTCTTTTTTTCTCAACATCAGTGATTACATAGTTTATTGTTGACTCTGCGCCCGTTCCGCCTGTAGTAGGTACCGCTATGGTAAATACGGTACGTTTTTTAGTGGGAGCAACACCTTCAAGAGAACGAACATCTGCAAATTCAGGATTGTTGACGATGATACCGATGCCTTTTCCGGTATCCATAGATGATCCGCCGCCTATTGTGATCATAAAATCAGCCCCGGATGACTTGTAAGCCTCCACGCCGTTTTTTACATTTTCGATGGTCGGATTGGGTTTGATATCTGAATAAAGGAAATAGTCAATCCCGTTCTTTTCAAGAAGATCTGTTACTTTTGCTGTAACCCCAAACTTAACCAGATCGGGGTCAGATGCAACAAAAGCTTTTTTAAACCCTTTAGAGTTGATTATCCCGGGTATTTCCTGAATAGCCCCATGTCCGTGATATGATATGCCGTTAAGCACGAAACGATTAACACCCATAAGAATTGCCTCCTTTTCACTTGAATATTATTTGTTGTTTGCGATCAGAAGATCACCGTTTAATTATACCAAATCTGTCTTTTAA
>JAILNV010000291.1 GCA_024691125.1 Lachnospiraceae bacterium
CTTCCATGCAGTCCCGTAAATAGGCTGCAGCATCTGCTATGGTCGTATAGGTTTTTGGAGATGTGGCGTTATATGTATCTACAGACGCCGATTTATATGCCTGTGTGGCAGATTTAAATGCCTGCGCAGTACCACCGTATGTGAAATAGGTATCCTGTGTCTGTACGCTACTTTCTTCCGGCGGCAACGGAATATCGGATTCATCCACCACATCTTCATACAGCGGATTAACCCTTACTATATCTGTTAATTCATCAGAATCATCTTCATCGTCCGCTTTTCCTGCTTCCTGCTTCTTATCTTCATCCGTGTTATCCGTCGTATTATCTTCCGCATCATTTACAGCATTATCCGATGTATCGTCCATAATAATATCAGATGCAGCATCCCGCATATCATCTGTCATACTGATATCAGCTGTTTCCGTTCCGGTTGCAGATGATTTCTGATCTTCCTCACCCGGAGCATTTCCTTCATCTGAGCCGAGTGTATCAAGACTTTCCGGATCATCCGTCTTCAGACTTCCGGCTTCACTGTCATTTCCCGAAATCAGCAGGATTTCATCACCGGTTTCCAGAGCAGAAACCGGTACTGCCGATGTAAGGCATAATATCACAGCCATGAACGTTGCTATTAATGTGCTTATCCTTCTCTTTCCCTTCATGGCAGGCCCTCCATGATCTGATCAAACGCATCTTATACACGCTCATTCCGACGAATTCCCGGAGCAAAGCGCAATAGTCACATATAACATATTATACAACATTCCTTGTTCCATATCAATTACTAAAGAAAGGAAACAGATTACAAGAAACAGCCATCCTTTACAGTTGCCATAAATACAGAAATTCCGGGGATACCCGCCAACTCGTCGAGTAATTCCCCGGAATTTCGTTAACTCCGCCCAATCTGCTTCCGCATCACCTGATACGATACAGCAGATATCTCTCATAGGTTCCCATGTACTCAAGTCCGAACGCACTCAGATCCCAATGCCTGCCGCCGGTTTCATTTTCTCTGACTGTATCTCCTTCACTTACGGCTCCGCTTTCGATAGCAATGACTGCGCTCATACGCTTAACCACCTCAGGATCAGGCGTTCTGTCTCCTACGAAATTCTCATCCTCCGTATATCCCCTGTCGTTTATGCTCTCCAGCCCAAAATCAGTATACGTACAGTCAAACACGACATATTCCATTCCATAATGTTTGGCAGCATTCATTACAAGCTCCATATCGGGGCATGATTTTACCATAGTCTCACAGGCCCATACACTGTCAAGCGCCGCCTGCCTTAAATCCCATATTCTTCCATAAGTCGCATCCTCTCCGAACATGAGCTCAATATCCGTATCATACTGTCTGAATGCGTAAGCTATCTCGTAAGGCACTATAAGCTTCGCCACGCCGTCTCCACCGTTTCGCTGTTCGGCCAGGATATCATCTGCGATGTCTATACAGACCTGCGGCAGCTTGTAGAGGTTCTCTGCCTTTTGAAATCTGTAATCCGTTATCTGAAATACACCGCTAAAGAAGATTACGGGGATTATCGCCATCGTAAGCAAGATCTGCTGCTTCTTCTCCCTGACACCTCTTACCATAAACACGCAGCCTGTTGCGACAATTGCCGGAACCATGAACAGCCAGCTGAAACGCCCCCTGACCTCATCATCATAGAACGAAAATACGAATCTGTTTACAGCCGGAGCACACAGATATATCCCGGCAAGCAGAATCATGGATGGATACAGTATCACTTTTTTCAGCTGACTGTCCTTAAGATAGAAGGCTATAAACAGCAGCGTGGTGAAATACAGTGCCATATACATTCCGTTTCCGGTAAAATCATTATTCAAATGCACTATATCAAGAATGTAATCCTTCATATATAATCCACCATTTACTATTATCGTCCCATATTACTCTGATCACCCGGTTTCTTCCGGTTATAATATACAGATACACCTGCAATACCGGTAAACCAGTGTGCTGATTAACTCTTTATTGTCATATCATCTGAACAAAATACCGGTATACAGTACTCTGCTCGTTACTAAGACAGCCACATCAGGGATCATGTTTATTCCCATAAAAATCAAGGGTTTTATTGATTTTCTTCTTATTGCAAATGACAAGGCATATGCCATACACAGAATAAACGCAAACAGCGATCCCATGTTACTTAACATAGCGCATGCAAGAGCAGCCATTGTAAGCATTATATAGTCCCGGGCGCCCGGATTATCCTTATCCGAAAATACAAGCAGAAGATACC
>JAILNV010000292.1 GCA_024691125.1 Lachnospiraceae bacterium
GGAGAAGATACTGGAGGATAAATTTGATAACCCTGACTATACTGTATGGGATCCGCTTGTATTCGATACGTGGGAAGAATATCAGGAGTTTGTAAACGGGGAAGCGTACGAGATCGGTGAAGAAAATCTCACGCCGGCATACCAAAGATATGGAACATACGAAGAGTACCTTGTTGATATGGAAACATCAGAGTCTCTTAGCGTAGAAGATATTGAACCAATCTGGGAGCAGATGGTTTTAGATGCAAAAACTGAATTTTTCAGGGAGTGCGCTGTGGATGAGTCAGATATCATATCAGTTCCGGAAATCGCAGGACGCATAATAACGGAGTTTGATAAGATATTTGATCGTTATGGACTATGGTATGATTTCGGATTTTCGTGGTCACTTACCTGCTATAAAAAGAATAGATTCTATACACCTTCAAAATTCTGAAGATTTAAAATTCCATAATAATTATTGAAAGCGGATTGCAATACAGCAGTCTTTTTTCAGTTACAGAAAATACCAATGAAGAAAAGGAGAAAACAGTTATGAGAAACATGATGAAAGAGTATCTTGGAAATGATTACAGTGACAATCATCTTAAAAACTTCTGTCTTTACTGGATGAAGGGGAGAGAGACAAAACCGGCATGGGAGAATACAGAAGAAGGGAAAGCCCGCTTCAATGAATGGAGACAGAAGAACGATCTTGACTGTCTTTATTTTGACGGAGACCTTAGGGCAGACACTCTTATGAGTGCATGGACACCGATCAGTTGGGTTGCGAATTGCCTTAACAGAGAATATGGGATTGTATTTTGTAAAGACCCCAAGGATGATCCAAATCGAGATCTGAGGCTTCTTGCAGAGGACAGGGATGCCTATCTTCCACCAAAGCATGAACTGGTGCAGCTCCTTGACAGATTTCTTGAACTTGCGGAGCTTAGATGCAATTATATTCTCCTTCCGGATAGAGATATGAACAGTGCAAGATACAACTGTGAGGTAGCCGGAATAGGAAGCGTTTGTTTATATGATGAAGTACCACCAATGCTTTATCATCTATTTGAAGAGAATTGGTTTGGGAAATATTTTGACAGGGCTTTGCCTCTTGACCCTGTAAAATGGGTAAAGCGTGAAAGGCTGGAGGCCGGATTCAGGGATGGAATTATCAATCAGGATCATGTGATCCCGTTTCTTAATGGCCTTCATCCCGGGAATGGAAAAAATCTTAGGGAAGAAGCTGAAATAAGAGAGGCATTAACAAACATGATAAGCCTGCTGGAGTCCCGTATGAAAGCTATGGAAAAAAGTCCATACATTGCGGTAGTGGATGCTTTCGAACAGGTGCCGGATTTAAATATGGGGTATGATTCGGAATTTAAATATGGTGAGGCTTTGATGGAAGATGGAACAATCATTCCTCTTTTTTCGGAAACGGAGTTATGGGAAGTCATGCAGGAAAGACGGTTAGGATTTATTGATTTCGAGACCGGAAAATTCCCGAATTATACCGGTGTGCGTTTAAGGAAAGATTATGAGGAGGTGTTTGTAACAAAGCGCAAAAGAGGAAAAACATTCTTTTCTATTATGCATGAAATAGCAAAGGAGGTAACTTGTTATGAGAATTAATGATAATAGCAGACCAAAAGAAATCACAAGCAATGAAATCTGGGAATTGTATAAGCTGTTTGAAGGTCTGGATGAGCATTATGTGTTTTATGACAGATGCGATGCTCCGAAGGACAGGGAAGAGTTGTTTTATCTTACAGGGACAACGCTGGGTGATGATGGGGTGATTTATGAAGCGACTGACAATATGGGGCTGCAGCTGCCCTACAGCAAAAACGAGTGGGTAGAGCTTTCACTTGAAAACATAGTAAATGGGAGAAAGCAGAAGGTGTCGGTAAAAATACAAGTAAACACGCTGCTTAAGAAAACTCTGTCCGTAGAGGAGCTGCTTGAAAAGAAGCGTATCAGGATTCCGAAAGAAGATGAGCTTAAGGATGCAGAGTATGAAGAGATGAACTATGGCACAGGTAGCGATATGTCCGTTGAAAAAATACCCGTAATGAATTTTCCGGTAGAGATCACCACGCCCTTTGCAAAGAGGAAGAGGGAATTGGAACGGGCGGCACACTGGTTGGAAAGCTATCTAAGGAGCTGTGCTGTTCCTTATAAGAAAGACATTGATCATGGAGTTACAAGATTTACATTCGTATTCATGTGTGAGAATGCACCGGGAGGGTTTACGGAAGGGTGTATATGGTTTTTTGATAAAGTTGCAGAAACCCGGGTGTATTATAATCAA
>JAILNV010000058.1 GCA_024691125.1 Lachnospiraceae bacterium
GAAAAGCCATAAAGTCACAGCGATAAATATAACCCCGGCTTTTCCAAAATGATATCTCATTGCTTCCTGCAACAGATCCATGCCGCTTAGACCGCTCACCATCTCTTCAGGTACAAGAAGCATAACAAATGCTGTGCAGCTGCAAATGATTATTGTATCAATGAATACTCCCAGTGACTGAAGAAGTCCGGATTTAACAGGATGGTCAACATCTGCGCTTGCCGCTGCACAGGGTGCCGAACCGATAACAACTGCAAGCCACATCCAGAAAATGGCACCTGCTCCACCGGCAGATACAGCAGCAACTACCCCCACAAGATTACCCATTCCAACACGTGTTGCGGTTGATACTATTAGTGCTTCGATCCCTGACACACTTCTGTCTTTATCCGCTTCATTACGTTTCTCCATAGAAATACGGATCATCTCCGGAAACATTCTGACAGGAAGAAATCTTGTTATGATCATACAAAAAATTCCGGCGGGGATAAGAATGATAACAAGAAGGGATAAGCCAAGAGAAGAATCCCCGGGAAGCGGGACAGTAATAAGGTCTCCCCAGAGAAAATCATAGATCATTTGAAACAACTGTATCTGTATGTACCTTTTCCTTGTTTTTATAATATACAGAATTATACCCTATAACCTTAGGAATGCAAAGCATAACCGGGAAATGCTCTCACCCTATGTGGAATGTATCTTATCTTCAGGTATATGTTTTATTAGTTCTTCTTCAAGGCTGTTTCCCGAGACCGGTTTAACAAGATATCCATCGAAACCGGCTTCGGCATACATATCCTGATTCTTACGATCTGCGTTGGCGGTAAGTATAACCACGGGAACATCGGTACACATTCCATCTATCTGTGTACGTATCTGTTTAAAACATTCAATACCGTCCATCTCCGGCATAAGATGATCTAACAGAATGCAGTCATATCTTTTCTGAAGTGTCATTTCAAGAGCATTCCGTCCACTAAGTGCCGTATCTATCTGCAACCCCGTATCACGCAGAAGTCTCGTTTCTACAGACAGATTCACTTTACTGTCATCAACGATCAGTATGGTGGCATCCGGTGCCCTGAACAGGTTGCTGTATCCTGACGGCACCCTGTCATTACCCGATATTTCAACTTTGCCTACTTTCTCAGGCCCTGCTGCCTCCTGGATAAGAGTAAGCGTAAATTCCGTTCCCTCTCCGTATTTAGAGTCAACACCTATCTCTCCGCCCATAAGATCCACGAGCATCTTAACAATTGACAGTCCGAGACCTGTGCCCTCCACCTTTCTGTTCTTTTCAACATCAAGTCTTTTGAACTCATCAAAAAGTGTCGGTATCACTTCCTCCTTAATTCCAATCCCGGTATCCTTAACAGAAACAATAAACTTTATATGATCTTCGTCTTCGTCCTCCGACTTAAAGCTCAGCTTCACAGAACCCTCTTCCGTGTACTTTACCGCATTTGTAAGAAGATTGGTGATTATCTGTTTGATCCTTATCTCATCACCTATAAGAACTGCAGGTATATCCGGATCCACATCCACCTCTAACGACAAACCCTTATTATCAGCCCTTATCCATATCAGGTTTACGACCTCGGATATCATCTCCTTAACATTATACTTAACTGGTACGATATCCATATTTCCAGCCTCAAGTCTGGACAGATCCAGAATATCATTTATGAGCGCAAGAAGCATCTTCCCTGCTTCCTGAATATTATTTGTATCATTCCGTATTTCATCCGAAATACCTTCACGGCGAAGAATCATTTCATTTGAACCAAGAATTGAATTTACCGGGGTACGTATCTCATGACTCATAAACGAAAAGAAGCGTTTCTGCAATCTGTTCAGCTCTTCAATCTCTCTCTTCTGTTTGTTAACGCGATCATTTTCCCTGTGGAACAGGGCTGCCTGATAACTTAGGAGCAGCGCCATTATGACACCGACTATCAGCAGCGTGAAGAAGGAATCGAAATACGCCTCTTTGCGCGTGAACTCAGTTATTGTCTCAGGATATGTATATCCGATCCACCAGCATACAATAACAATCAAAACATTTGCACCAAGAAAGATAGCTTTCGGTCTGCCGGACTGAGTCATAACAATATACAGAGTAGTAAACGCAAACCATACAGGAGTGCCGCCTGCCGCACCGCCGCTTGTAAAAAATGCTGCGGGCAGGAACACAAAAATCAGAAAAAATGCGATCAATATCTTTGCTTTCCCTATACCGTTATGAAAAATCGCACGGTAAAAGATTATTGAAAACAGAATGAATTCAATAAGAACTGACAGATTGGCCATTAATGCCTGACCAAGAAGTATTCCGCTTATCATTGCCAAAAACAGTCCTATCAGCGCAATAACCGACAACAGGACAAATGACTTGCTTTGAAGATCCAGTTCAGGATCGGATAACAGACTCTTTATTCTCCTGATCATATATTCTCCTGATCATATATGCTCCTCATTCAGAGATTATATCTTCCGATTTCCATTATACCCTTAATAAGTCAGTCAGGAAAGAAAAAAATCCTTGAGTTTTACGAGCAGGATTTCTTTATCTATGGTTTTTAACAGATAATCCACGGGACTCAATCCCACCACCGATAAAACACTGTCCCTGTCACCGTGTCCGGTCAGGAACATTACCGGTATATCTCCTGTCCCGGATTCATTTTTCAGCTTGGACAGAACCTGTGGTCCGTTTGATGCCAGCTTGTTTTTTTGTACTTCTCGCAATGAAGCTCTCGGTTGAGCTAAGGATCATAACCCTTTCCGAAAAAATACCATCCTTGTTATCTTTCTCCATAATTAATCCAATCCAATTATC
>JAILNV010000060.1 GCA_024691125.1 Lachnospiraceae bacterium
ATATATTGAGTATTTAACCAAGGGGTTTAAGTCTTCTTTTGCGGAATTGCATATAACGGTAACATCATATTTCGAGGCTGTGAGCTTAAGCTCCCCGCCGACGAAGTTCCTGTCATTATCCCATTCATCAAGCAGTAAATACAGTTTTTTCACTCTGTTATCCTTCACTCATCTGTCAACATATATATTATCATCGTCCGTTTATATATACACTGCCTTTCTGAACATGTCCCTTCACCACGCTTCCGGCACCGATCACCGAATTGTCTTCAATGATACTTCCTCTAAGTATCACAGCGTTGGCTCCTATCCAGACATTATTACCTATAGTGACTGTTCCGACTCTGTATTTTTCTGCCTTAAGGCCGCCCGGATCTCTGTAATCATGATCCTGGTCCACTACTACAACACCGGGACCGAATATGGTATTATTTCCGATGCTCACCCTGTTATGTACCGCAATATAACAGTTACTGTTTATGCCGACATCATCTCCGATGTCAAGCTCTCCGCCGTTCTCTACCACTATACGGCATCCGTTCTGTATCGTAACAGTACCCTTCCCGGTCTTAAGCCGACCGCCTTCCCTTATCTCAAGAACCACATTTTTCCTTATGTTCAGTCTGCCATCCCGCTCAACAACACCGGGATTGGCATGGACCGTCATATAACATCTTGCAGCCTCACCGGTCCTGTTTATTACCCTGTTTAAATAATAAAATATCCCTTTCACCCGGTCCCCCCTGTTTCCACACATGATACAAAAGTAAGAACATCCCTCTGTATGATCACCGGTTCCTCATTTACGTAACCTCCGCTTCATCCCGGACAGAAGCTCACATGCCGCCTGTACAGGTCTGAAACAGCCATACATAAAGCTCCTTAAGTAAAGCATATCTCTTGCCGGAATATACGTATTATTCCTGTATCCTTCCATATTGGACAGAATCAGGCTTTTAATAAGCCTCTTTTCCTCTGCGAATACCGACGTGTCCTTACTCCAGTACATAGCCTGTATCTGGGCTGTATACCATGCGGCGTTATATGCATACATCTGTTCTGTAAGTTCAGGATGACGCTCTTTGATATATTCAAGCATCTCATCGGCTATATGGAGCATATTTATGTTGTTTTCACTAAATACCGCTCTGGTCGCGCTGTCTCCCCTATGTATATAATGATAACCCGGGTAATCAATGCATACCACTCTGTCGCACCTGTCGATGGTTCTTAAGAGCATCTCCACATCCTCACCCATAACATATGGTTTATAACGGATATCTCTAATCACCTCTGACCTTATCAGCTTATTCCAGCAGCCGGAGCCTA
The DNA here is from genome assembly GCA_024691125.1 of Lachnospiraceae bacterium. GTDB lineage: Bacteria > Bacillota > Clostridia > Lachnospirales > Lachnospiraceae > UBA2868. The sequence goes on from JAILNV010000060.1 coordinate 1,330, forward strand.
TGCGGCCGCCCATTTTAAAATATTCCTCAAATGCGTCATGCCTGTCATATATGACTTCTCCGAGGCCTGTACCGTATTCGGTGATCCTGTCATCGAATTCCTCATAGTAGCCGCAGCATACCATATCGGCATTATGTTCAAGCATTGCCCTATGCATGCTTTCAAGCACTCCGGGCTCGTAATAGTCATCCGAATCGGAGAATGCCGCCATGGCTCCCGTCATCATATCAAGTGCGGTATTCCTCGCTGCTGCCACGCCGCCGTTTTCCTTATGTATGACCTTTATCCTGCCATCCTTTTTTGCATAGCTGTCACATATCTGCGGCGTGCTGTCAGAGGATCCGTCATCAACAAGCAGGATCTCGAGGTCTTTATAGCTTTGTCCGCATACCGAATCCAGGCATCTTTCCAAATGTTTCTCCGCATTATAGGCAGGTATGATCACACTTATAAGATCCATTATTCTCCTCAAACAACACTGTCCTAAACTTCCAGATCAAACAGCTTCACCCAGTGACTGGCACATATTATACGCCATGGCATGAAATCCATCCTCTGTACATTTCCTTCTATCCTGTCATACCAGGCCATTACCCTCTCCTTTTTAAGCAGGGGAGCAAGTACATCGGCAGCTTCTTCTATCTCTTTCCTGAATACTTCGGGGCTGTTGTTTATCCACTGATCTTCCGGTGTAACGAAGCCAAGCTTACTGTACCTGTTCCTTATCTTATCCGGGAGTACATCCTTAAGTCCCTCCCTGACCACATACTTGGTTATGCCGTCACGGAGCTTATAGTCTATAGGCATCCTAAAAGCACATCCGGCAAGCTCGGGATCCATGAACGGAACCCTTGATTCTATCGAATGAGCCATCGAATTCCTGTCCTCATAATGGAGCAGCATTGACAGATTGCATTTAAGCTGATCCAGTATATAACGTCTTGAATCTCCGGCGGGATACAGATCTATTCCATATATTGTTTTCTTAATATCCTCCGGCTCGAAGGGAAGTCCCTGCTTAAGATAAAACATGTGAATCTTTCCGAATTTCTGAAGCTTACCCGGAAGAAAGGCCCCTATAAATGCCTCAACTATTATTTTTTTTGAATTAACGTATTTCTCGGTCGATGCCCGAAGCTTCTTATAACATTCAAGCTCATGCCGGAACCTGCGTAACCGGAATTTCCTCAGATACTCGGCAAGTATAACACTGTAGAATCCCGTATACCCCGCCAGCTGCTCATCTGCGCCCTGACCGTCAAGCATTACAGTAAGACCATGCTCCTTAGCTCCCTTGAAAACATTCCACTGTGCATACATCGATGTAGAACCAAAGGGTTCATCCATATGCCACAAAACATCATCCAGATCATCAAGAACACTGCTTCCCTGCGGGAATATCTTATGTCCCCTGACTTCGGTATGCTTAAGCACCTCATCTATATATTCCTGCTCATCATATCTCTTATCCTCGAAGCAGGATGAAATGGATTCCTGTTCTACCTTAAGTCCGTCCTTTTTTATTATGGAATCGGCCATGCACACTATGGATGAGCTGTCAAGACCTCCGGACAGGCAGTAACCTACCGGAACATCGGCTCTTAGCCTTAATCTTATCGCATTTTCAAAGCATTTTCGGAAGTTCGCTGCCGCTTCTTCAAAGCTCTCATTACCGGGCACCGTTTCAGACAGATCGTAATACCGTTTTACCGATATGCTGTCCTTCTCCATACGGTACAGCATGCTGTATCCGCCTCTTAGCTGCATAATATCCATAAACATGGTCTCTTCCGTATGATCATGTACCCCTCGTATCATATATTCCATAAGACGTGGCCTGTTCACTCTGAATCTGTGACCCGCCATCATGATTATCTGTTTCTCCTCGGACGCGAAGATGAAGCTTCCATCCTTATGATAATAATAAAGTGGCTTCACACCGAAGCGGTCTCTTGACAGGAAAACCGTCTTTTCCTTCCTGTCGTAAACAGCAAAGGCCCACATACCGTTAAATCTGTCTACACACGCCGGACCATATTGATCGTATGCTGCAATGAGTACCTCCGTATCGCATTCCGAGACAAACGAACAGCCCCGGGATATAAGTTCCTCCCGAAGCTCTTTGTAATTGTATATCTCACCGTTAAATACAACCACATACCGGTCTTTGTAATGAAAGGGCTGGTGACCTGCCTCGCTCAGGTCGATTATCGAAAGTCTTCGATGGCCAAGCGCCAAATTACCCTCATAGAAGGTGTCTCTGTCATCCGGACCGCGGTATGATATTATGTCAACCATCTGTTCAAAAATCTCATGGTCAACCTTCTTATTGACAAGATAGCATCCTGCTATACCACACATAATTTATTCTCTTTCCCGTGAAGCCTTCATAAAGGCTGATATCTGATCCTTCATACATTCATCTATATTTCCCTTATCCAAATATACCGAATACCATTCGACCAGCTTTTCCATCGTATCGTATATACTCCATACAGGGTGCCATCCGAAAGTCTTCTTAAGCTTCGAGCAGTCAAGCTTAAGATATCCTGCCTCATGAGGGCCACCATCATTTTCATCGACCCTCTTTATCGCTCTGCCGGTCTGTCTTAACCACTCTTGAGTAAACAGATCTACAAGCTCGCCTGTATTAAGACAGTCCGTTTCATCCGGACCCACATTATAGCATCCACTTAAGTCTATATCTTCATACTGTCTCATTGCCAGCATCAGGTAGGCATTCACCGGCTCAAGTACATGCTGGAACGGTCTTGTCGAATAAGGATTTCTGACCACTATATTCTCATTCTTCTCAGCGGCCCTTATACAGTCCGGTATTATCCTGTCCTTTGCGAAATCGCCTCCGCCTATAACATTTCCGGCTCTGGCGGTTGATACCGCTATACCCCTGTCATTAAGAAATGACTGTTTATAGCATGATGTCACGAGTTCCGAACATGATTTGGAATTAGAGTACGGATCATATCCGTTAAGCTCCTCGTTTTCACGGTATCCCCACTCCCATTCGTTGTTCTTATATACCTTATCGGTGGTAACGTTTACAACAGACCTTACGCTGTCTGTAAGCCTGCAGCATTCCATCACATTAACAGTACCCATTACATTAACATCATAGGTATAGACCGGATCCGAATACGAAGTACGTACGATCGGCTGTGCCGCCATATGGATCACGATCTGAGGCGCGGCATATGCAAAGATCTTCTTAAGATTATCAAGATCCCTTATATCGCCTATCACATGTCTGTCAAGCCGTTCAGCCAGCGAGCATATCTCAAACAGATTGGGATACGTCGGCGGTTCCAGCGAATAGCCTGTTACCTTGGCGCCAGCCTCCAAAAGAAGATATGTCATCCATGAGCCCTTGAACCCCGTATGCCCTGTTATCAGAACTCTTTTATCCTTATAAAAACCGGTCAAATCCATTATTTTTCCCCTTATATTGCTCCTTTGATCTCTCCTGCCATATATGCAATCATCTCATCCGTCATTCCGGGATAAACACCTATCCAGAAAGAATCTCTCATGATCCTGTCGGTATTTTTAAGATCACCTGCAACCCTGTAGCCTTCTCCCGATTTTCTCATCCCATCAAAGCACGGATGTTTAATAAGGTTACCCGAGAACAGCATACGGGTCTGTATCCCCGCCGATTCCAGTTTCCTTACCAGCTCGTTTCTGTCTGTTCCTTCATTGCACGTTATAAGGAATCCGAACCAGCTGGGTATTGACCCCGGCGCTGCTACAGG
>JAILNV010000074.1 GCA_024691125.1 Lachnospiraceae bacterium
CTGCTGCCTCCCGTAGGAGTTTGGGCCGTGTCTCAGTCCCAATGTGGCCGTTCACCCTCTCAGGCCGGCTACTGATCGTCGCTTTGGTGGGCCGTTACCCCGCCAACTGGCTAATCAGACGCGGATCCATCATATACCGTCTCGGCTTTTCACACTGTCCCATGCGAGACTGTGCGCTTATGCGGTATTAGCAGTCATTTCTAACTGTTATCCCCCTGTATATGGCAGGTTATCCACGCGTTACTCACCCGTCCGCCACTAAAACACAACAAACTTTGACCGAAATCTCAGTAGCGTCATGTTTCCGTTCGACTTGCATGTGTTAGGCACGCCGCCAGCGTTCATCCTGAGCCAGGATCAAACTCTCAATTATAATGTTTGATTCTCAGAATAAACACAAGGCTTATTCCTCGTCATAAGTTTTACACCGTCTCCGGCTCTCCCTTATGACATTTCCTAAATTTACTTTAGGGCCGTTCTTAAAACTTAACTTTTTGAAATGTTGTTATAAGGTTTCTGCCGTAACCGGCTCTCCCTTATAACGAATTTCAGGGATGGTTTATACTATTAGATTTTCAAGGTGCAACTGCTTCAGTTTTATTAAGACGTCAAACGGAGAAGGAGGGATTTGAACCCTCGCGCCGCTATTAACGACCTACTCCCTTTCCAGGGGAGCCCCTTCAGCCGCTTGGGTACTTCTCCATTGCTCATGCGCGACAGCGTATGAGAGCCCGCCGGCTTTGAGGCATCAGAGAAATCCGATAGGATTTCTACCTTTTAATGCTGAAACATAAACTATATTTAGTTGAACACTTTCGTATTCAGCGGAGAGGATGGGATTCGAACCCATGTGCCCGTGAAGGCAAACGGTTTTCAAGACCGCCTCGTTATGACCACTTCGATACCTCTCCCCGGTCGTTGATTACCCATTATTTTACGCCGACCTGTTTCTCGTCAGCGCAAGAAATATAATATCAAAGGAAAATACTAATGTCAACCACTTTTTTATTAAAAAACAATGATATTTAAAAACCGTCTAAATCCCCTGCTTCAGGAGAGCCTGTGCCACTATCATATCCTCCGGTGTGGTGATTTTTATGTTTCGATAAGAGCCCTCCGAAACATGCACCTGCAGACTCCCGAAGTGCTCCATCACCATTGCGTCATCGGTTATATTGAGGTTTGAGCTGTCATTTGCATTTTTTTTCATATATGAATCCATACGTTCATATGCTTCCAGTATTTCCCTGTAACCAAATACTTGCGGAGTCTGCATCAGCCATACATGGCTACGATCCGGCGTATCCACAGTAAAACCATTGTCATCAACAACTTTTATTGTATCCTTTACAGGCATCGACACTATGGCAGTCCCGTACTTCTCAACCGTTTCATATGCGCGTTTCAGTATCTCTTCATCCGCAAAGGGTCTTGCACCGTCATGAACGAATACATAGTCGCATCCGTCTGCCGCCCTCAGTCCGCAAAGCACTGAATCGTACCTCTCAGCGCCTCCCGGAACTATGCTTTTAACCTTTGTTATGTCATATTTATCAACAATCTCTTCCCTGATAAATAAAAAATCAGCCTCGGATGCTACGATCACAATATCATCTATGAAACTGTCCTGAAAGGATTTAAGACAATAATAAAGGACCGGTTTGCCGTCAAGCAGAAGATACTGCTTTGGTATATCCGATCCCATCCGCTTTCCTTTTCCTGCCGACAACACGATCGCGGTACATTTATGATCCATTTTTCCGTCTCCTGTCTTCCTTCATACCAATACCGGGATAATTCTATCGATATAGCTTTTGAACCTGTCCCCCGGATCCCAAGGTACCACTGCCCCGTCCCCTGGTCCCTCAGGTTCATCGTTCCCCAAGCTTAAGATTAGGGACTGCGTTAAGAGTCAGGTCGCTGCGAACTCCCTTTATGTACTCGTAATATCCGGCGACGCCTATCATTGCGGCATTATCGGTACAGAACACCGGCGATGGATAGTACAGCTCTATTCCCTTATCCTCACACGCTTCCTTCATTGCAGCCCTGAGAGCCGAATTGCTGGCCACACCTCCCGCAAGCGCGAACTTCGTAAATCCGTATGCATCAAGCGCATTCATTGAATGCTCTACAAGGACATCCGTTACTGCCTTTTGGAAAGAGGCTGCCACGTCGGCAACGACTATCTCACGCCCCGCCATTTTCTCTGAATTAAGATAATTAAGCACTGCCGATTTCAGCCCACTGAACGAAAAATCATATTCGCCGTCTCTAACCTTGGCTCTGGGAAATTCTATTGCTTCTGCATTCCCTTTCTTTGACACCTTATCTATCTTAGGTCCTCCGGGATATCCAAGCCCTATCGCCCTTGCCACCTTGTCAAAGGCTTCTCCCGCAGCATCATCCCTCGTCCTTCCGAGTATTTCATACACACCATAATCAACAACCTTCACAAGATGTGTATGACCACCGGAAACCACCAGCGACACAAAGGGCGGTTCCAGTTCTTTATGTTCTATGTAGTTGGCACAAATATGTCCCTCTATATGATGTACTCCTATCAGCGGTATACCCGTTGCAAAGCTTATTGCCTTGGCTTCTGCCACACCCACAAGCAGAGCTCCAACCAATCCAGGACCGTAGGTCACAGCTATCGAGTCTATATCATCAAGGCGCACGTCTGCATCTTTTAAAGCCTGCTCTATAACCTGATTTATTTTTTCTATATGCTTTCTTGATGCTATCTCGGGAACCACACCTCCGTAGATCGTATGGATATCAATCTGCGAAGATATGATATTGGACATCACCTCACGCCCGTTTCTTACAACCGCCGCTGCCGTCTCATCACATGAGCTCTCTATTGCGAGCACCAGTATATCTTTATGCGTCTGTCCATCCTTTAACTCTTTTTCTTCCAATCCCCGTCACCTTTATTCATAAGCGGCATCCTGTCCGCAACTGTCCTTACTTGTAATTATCTTCATCATAGATTCGCCAGCCGAATATCTTCCAGTGTCCCGTGTCATCCCTGCGAAGAAGGAATTCCTCCTGCGTTGCAACCATCTTGGTTCCTTCTCTTACAGTGAACACACACATACCCTTGGACCATTCATCACCCTCGTAGTCATAATAATCTATGTCCGTTGCGCTCGACACCGAGTAGCTGGAAATAACCCTGTCATTACTCCTGAATATATCCACATCCGCCTTCAGCATGTTCAGATAGTCATCATCCGACTGCTGCGCCCTGAGCTCATCATCCAGGAGCTCGCGTGATTTTACCGCCATCTGGCTGAGCTGTTCATCCGTATATATCTCGCTGTAGAAGCATCTTGTTATCTCGCTGTAATACTTAAGGACTTCCTTGGGTGTTGCGGGATAATTATTCTCAAGATTTCTGGCCAGTACCTCTTCCACAGGTGAGAGAACCGTGGGCGTAGCTCTGTCCGGCTTGTTTCTGAGCGCAAGCATGGCGAAGCCGCCGACCACTATTCCTGCCAGAATAATAAGGATCACCGCGCGCTTGATCCCCTCGTTATTCTTTTTACGTTTCCTGCGTTTTGCCATTACGATCTCCCAAGATCCGTCTGTTCCGGTATCGGCTCATCTGCCGTTCCCGATTTATTTACCCTGCTCTTCGTCCTCGAAAGCAAGAGTAATACTGCGGCCATCCTTTGCCACATGAGTATTTTCAAATATTTTCCGTACTGCCCCTTCGTAGTTCTTCGGATATGACAGTGACGGACTGTAATGCGTAAGCCATAACTCCTTAACCCCGGCCTTTTTTGCTATTCCTGCCGCTTCATAAAAAGTCATGTGTTTATGTTCCCTGGCCTTATCTTCCATGCCCGGTTCGCCGTACATTCCTTCACAGATGAACAGATCCGAGTCTGCCGCATTTTCTGCGATAAGATCTGTAGGTCTTGTATCAGTGCAGTATGTCAGCTTGATACCTTTTCTTGGCGGTCCCAAAACCATATCCGGTGTCAGGATTCTGCCTTCAAATTCTATCGTCTCTCCCTTTTGAAGGGGATTCCAGTACTTTAAAGGTATGTCTGCTGCTTTAGCCGCATCGACGGAGAATTTCCCGGCACGGTCAATATACATACTGTATCCGTAGCAGATTACATTATGATTTACACGAAAGGCTTTAAGCATATAGCCATCCATCTGTATTTCATCTTCCTGCCCGGTTATTTCACGGAAATTTATCTCAAAAGGAAGCTCAGGGGCTATCACCCGAAGCGAATTAACTACCCTCTCGAGCCCTTTGGGCCCGATCATGGTAAGCGGCTCCGTCCTGTCCGAATTACCCATCGAAAGGAGCATTCCCGGAAGTCCGCTGATATGATCTGCATGGTAATGTGTAAAGCAGATCACGTCTATCGGATTGGGACTCCATCCCTTTTCTTTCATGGCGATCTGTGTTCCTTCGCCGCAATCTATCAATATGCTGCTGCCGTTATACCGCATCATAAGCGAGGTCAGCCATCTGTACGGCAGGGGCATCATGCCGCCGGTGCCGAGAAGACATACATCCAACATCCTATCAGGTTCCTGTTCTACATTTATCCTTGATCAAATGAACTGTTCCGAACAGTTATGATCACATCAGTATTTCCACATGACAATGGCATCCTCACGTGGATTCCTGTAAAAATCCTTACGCTTTCCTTCTGCTGCAAACCCCAATGACTCATACAGCGATATTGCCGCAAGATTTGACTCCCTTACTTCAAGAGTAAACCGTTCACCGCCTGCTGCCCGTGCCTTTTCCATGGCTTCCGTCATGAGATGTTTACCTATACCCCGCCCGCGGTATTCCACCTTCACCTGAACATTCGTTATATCCACGTCTCCGGCTATATTATGAAATACAACACAGCCCGCTATTTCATTGCCGGCCTTTGCCACGATGCATCCTCTGTCAGGTTTATCGAGCAGCTCTTCGAAATCCCTAAGCTTCCATGGCTCGTTGAAGATACTCTCTTCCATTGCTGCCACAGCCTCTGTATCAGCTGCCGTCATTACACATATACTTATAGTTTCGTTATCCATTTACCGTTCTTTATAGCTTTCCATTCAAGCATCGCTGTTCTCTATCCTGCAGCCGATCGATCATCAGGATTTCCTGCCTTCAGCCCTGACTCTCTCAGCCTGAGACGGTCTTAAATACTCCGGTTTATGCTCCGCAGCTGTTTCAGTCCGTCCTTCGTTATAGTATTCCATAGCCAATACCGCAAGTGCTCCCGCACGCTGTCTTGACATATGGGCAGGCGCATATTCATGCTCTACGGTAAGCTCCCCGTCAAGCACTTCCTTATATACGGGAACGCCGTCTCCCAGAAACAGAACCGCTTCTCCCATTTCATTAAGAACCGAGGCAATGTCCGTAACTGCCATAGGGCTTCCTTTCCTGATCACAGCAAGCCTTCCTTCAGTAAAACGGTACAGTCCCGTATACACCTGTTCCCGTCTCGCATCCATTATGGGGCATACCAGCTTCCCGCTTCCCCATGCGTTCATTGCAAGGCCGTCAAGGGTCGGCACCGGTATGAGCGGTTTATTAAGCGCCAATCCCAGTCCCTTCGCTGTCGCACTTCCGATCCTTAGTCCGGTAAATGATCCGGGGCCTGCCGCAACAGCGATTGCATCTATTGATGCAAGATCAAGCTCTGTCATGCTCCTAATCTCATCAAGCATCGGCACCAGCGTCTGCGAATGAGTCTTTTTATAATTTATTGTATATTCTGCGAGCATCTGCCCGTCTTCAATGACAGCCACGCTCGCCACCAGGCCGGAGCTGTCTATTCCCAATATCTTCATCTTTTCTGTCTATTTTATTCTATGGATAATTCTCTGTTTTGGTAACTATTCCGGCAGCACTTCGATCCTTCTGTAATCGTCGCCCTTACCCGGATCCTTCGAAATACTAATCCTGCATACCTTCTCAGGAAGCAGCTCTTCTATGATCTCAGCCCATTCGATAAGTGTCACGCCGTCCCCATAGAAGTAATCCTCATACCCTATCTCTTCCATCTCCTCCGGTTCTTCTATCCTATACACATCAAAATGGTACAGCGGAAGCCTTCCGTCTTCATAGACCTGAAGGATCGTGAACGTCGGACTGTTTACGTAATCATTCACGCCAAGTCCTTTGGCAAACCCCTGTGCAAACACCGTCTTCCCTGTTCCCAGATCTCCTGTCAGGGCATATACTTCACCCGGCTCTGCCTTCCTGCCCATTTCCTCACCCAGCCTGTATGTTTCCTCACTACCGTATGTTTCCCTTATAATGTTACAGGCCATTCTGCCGCCTTTCCCTTCCGTCTACTTTATCCTCACTCTGTCTGCAGGCACACCCTTGCGTATAAGTTCTACTGCCTTTTCGTAATCATCTCCAAGAGATTCCCGTGGGAAAATCGTTGCCGTGACACGGTTTGTATATAGTATAAGGCTCTTCTTTGTGCTTCTGACCTTGACTACGGAATCCCACTTTGCATCCATATGCTCTTCGAGCACATCTATCGACATCTTCTCATCATCAAGTGTATAGTGCAGATTTTCTTTAAAAACCGGATTAAGTGTGACCTGCTTCTTAGCCTGAAACAGTCTCTCAACAGGAAGATAGGCAATCACCGCTATGGCAAAAATCATATGAAGAGGATTATGCGAATATGCAAACATACATGTCAGCATAATACCGATCGCAACAACCAGCCAAAACTGCACGCCTGTAACGGTATGATACATCATGTAATCATACATCACGGGAGTAGTCATCTTTACATCAAATTCCAGTTTCATATGTATTATCCTTTTTTATCCTGGTTTGTAACTATTCAGAACAGATAATGTCATAAGGAATCCACCGCAAGCGGGTCTACGCTTCGCTCCGGTCGTTGCAGAACACTCATCCCCCGGATGAGTTGCAACCCCTTATGACGAATCCTCAAAATACTTCGTATTTTTCGCTGTTTTGGATTCATCCAGCATGTATACTAAATTCGAGAATACCTCATTAAGTATACATGCATGGCTCACACTAAGCTCGAAAAAGTCTACACTTCGTTTCGGTCGGTGCTGAACAAACATCCCCTGGATGTTTAGCACCCTCGCTAAGTGTTCTGCTCAAATACATATATTTGTAAAATATATATGCTGTTCTGAATAGTTGTAATCGTTTTATTATATCACAGATCCATATATAAAGAAACAGCAAAAACACCCGCCGGTATCCAACGGCAGGTGTCTGTTTTTTCATACCTTCATGGTAAGCGAGATACGTTTCTTGGCCACATCCACATCCAACACCTTTACCTCCACTATATCTCCCACCGATACTGCTTCCAGGGGATGCTTGATGTATTTATCGGTAATCTGTGAAATATGCACGAGACCGTCCTGATGTACTCCTATATCCACAAACGCACCAAAATCAATTACATTTCTTACTGTTCCCTTAAGCACCATTCCGGGAGTAAGATCCTTCATTTCAAGGACATCTGAACGAAGTATCGGCTTAGGCATATCGTCTCTGGGGTCTCTTGCGGGCTTCTCCAGCTCCTTAACTATATCGTTAAGGGTTATTTCTCCGATGCCAAGTTCCTGCGCAAGCTTCTTCTTATCCTTTATCTTCTTCTCAATAGAACCGGAGCCCACGTATGTTTCTGTGCCGTTATCCGCACCACGGCCGTTCGATTCCGAAGCTTTAGTGCCTGCTGTCTGTCCGGTACTGCCCGAGCTGTCAGCATCTGAATTTAACATGCCCATGGCAGCTGCCAGAGCCTGTCCCATCGCCGTATTTGTATTTATAGGTTTCTTCGCGGGGTTTCCCTTCCTGCCCGGAAGCTTTCTGTCGTTTCCGCCCTGAGCCTTACTCTTACCTGAACCCTTATTTGCAGCTGCATCAGCCTGCAGTTTCTTAACATCCTCCATAGTGAGACCCAGCGTGTCAAGGAGCTTCATTGCCGCCTCATATGATTCAGGATGTACACTCGTTGCATCGAGCGGATTGTCGCCTCCCGTTATCCTCATAAAACCGGCACACTGTTCATATGCCTTGGGACCCAGCTTCGCAACCTTCAGAAGCTGGTTTCTGTTGGTGAATCTGCCGTTCGTCTCACGGTAATCTACTATATTCCTGGCTATGACTTTCGTTATTCCGGAAATATACTCAAGCAGCGGTGCGGAAGCCGTATTAAGATCAACACCTACCCTGTTAACGCAGTCTTCAACCACACCCATAAGTGATTCCGACAGCTTCTTTTGGTTCATATCGTGCTGGTACTGGCCAACGCCGATAGACTTGGGATCTATCTTCACGAGCTCTGCAAGAGGATCCTGAACACGTCTTGCAATGGATGCCGCACTTCTCTGTCCGACATCAAATTCGGGGAACTCCTCGGTAGCCAGCTTGCTTGCCGAATATACCGATGCACCTGCCTCATTGGTTATGACATACTGAACCTGTATACCGTCTCCCGCAAGTTCCTTAAGCATATCTACTATTATCATTTCCGATTCTCTTGATGCGGTTCCGTTACCTACCGAAATGAGGGATATACCGTATTTCTTTATAAGCTTCTTAACTTCTTCCTTGGCTTCCCTGACCTTATTCTGAGGAGCTGTAGGATATACTACTTTTGTATCAAGCACCTTACCCGTAGCATCCACTACAGCCAGCTTACATCCGGTACGAAAGGCCGGATCCCATCCAAGTACGACTCTTCCTGCGATAGGCGGCTGCATAAGGAGCTGCTCAAGATTCTTGCCAAACACAGATATCGCACCGTCTTCCGCCCTCTCTGTCAGTTCGTTTCGTATTTCTCTTTCGATCGCCGGAGCAATAAGACGGTTGTAGCTGTCAAGCACCGTATTCTTAAGAACCTGCTCCGTATTGGGATTATTCTTAGTGATCGTCTTTTTCTCAAGATAGGTTAAGATCCTGTCTGTAGGAGCCTCGACCTTAACGCTTAATATCTTCTCTGTCTCTCCCCTGTTAAGCGCCAGAATACGATGCCCTGCTATCTTACTTACAGGTTCTTCAAAATCATAATACATTTCGTATACCGACTGTACCTTTTCATCTTTGGCCGTCGATATGATCTTTCCTTCTTCAAAGGTCGCCTGTCTTATATATATCCTGTATTCAGCCTCGTCCGAAATCTGTTCCGCTATTATATCCTTGGCACCCTCTATCGCTTCCTCCGGGGAAGCCACTTCCTTCTCCGCATCCACGTATTCCTTTGCCGATTCAATAAGCGGAATATCCGTCTCCTGTTCAAGGATAAGCTTCGCCAGGGGTTCAAGCCCCTTCTCCTTCGCTACGGTTGCCCTTGTTCTTCTCTTTGGTTTATAAGGCCTGTACAGATCTTCTACTACAACAAGCGTCTCCGCAGCTGTTATCTGTGCCTTCAGCTCATCCGTAAGCTTACCCTGCTCATCTATGCTTGCAAGCACCTGTTCCTTACGTTCCTCAAGATTCCTTAAATATGACAGGCGGTCGTTTAGGTTTCTGAGTACTTCATCATTCAGTGAGCCCGTTACTTCCTTTCTGTATCTGGCGATAAATGGTATCGTATTTCCTTCGTCAATGAGCTTTACAGCAGCTTCCACCTGCCATTTCTCGACATTAAGCTCATCCTTCAGCTTCAATATGATATCCATCTGTTTCTCCCTTCACGTCTTCATAGAAATTTATGTTCAAAACACATATAAACGGCATAAGCCAGAATGCTCCTATAGTTGCCGTTAATACGATTAGGCACCAGAATCCCAGCTGGTTAAACAAAAGATAGAAATACCTCAGCTTATGATTCCTCATCACCCTTACGCTGGTCATAAGAATCTCCCCCGCCGTATACTCCGGCCTGTCCAGATAAAGCATGATCCACAGTGCGATCAGTATGCTTACATAAATATAACAGATAAGAGCAGCACATAATAATACGCATTTTATAAGGATCATCGCGCCGTTTCCTATGCCGTCACTTCCCGATGCCTTTCCAGGTATCAGGAACGGTAAAGTAACCAAAGTAGTCATCAGCCACATAACCGCACTTACAATAACCACCTTATCCGGATCGTGTCTGAACGCATAAAAGAATTCCCCAAGTGATAATGCCTCGCCTCTTATCGTAAGCATGCACACACGGTACATCCCTACAACAAATATGTTGCTGAATACAACCTGAATAAGATTCACTATAAGCTGTATCATGATACTCTGCATGCTTATCATCATAAGCACCTGTGCTACCGAAAACTGAAGCATAAGATACAGCATTACATATCCTCCCAGTTTTCCGTAATTACCAAGCAGCTGTTCTCTCGTTATTGCCTTTAACGCACTTACCGATTTAACCTTCATACTGTCTCCACATACGGACTGTGTTTTCCGCCTACTCCAAAAGATAAGGAATCCTTACGGATTCCTTATGATCTTAACACTGTATATTCTACTACTTATTTCTGTTCATTACAATTATTATCATCCTGCCAGATCAAGATTCGCACCCTTAAGAGCCATCGAATGCATTGATTTCAGTCCCTTCATATAAGGATTCTTTTCATTAGGATATTTGATCGCCGTCCTTGTTACTCCTCCCGACACATAAGACCTTCCACATTCCGGACATATGGCGGTATGAAGACTTACACCACAGGACATCACCTGTCCACCTTTTTCAGCCGCCTTCTCATAGGCGTTTGCCACATGCTCCATCTCATGAGCCATTACTCTCGAAGCTGAGGCTTCCGGAGAAATATGCGCCGCTGATTTGAAGGAAACCATCTCATCCGAGCCATCCTGATACTTTCTCTCTTTGCAGGTCTCACACTGCGCCGGTGAAACCTTGCGTCCGGGATTGACCTCTGTGGACTCGCCCGGATTAACTACAGGCTTTGCTCCTTCAGCTGTCCCTGTGCCCTGCACGGAACCGGCAGCACCAAGAAAACCTGCCGACATAATTTCATGTCCGCCGCTTCCCATTCCCGTGTTTATTCCGGGAGTATTCGCATATCCATATAAACCGTATCCAACCGGCCCGATCGTCATAACAGCCCACCCCCTTTGCAATACTGACAAGGGCTGTCTCAGGTAATTCTTATATCTGATAAGATGTCATGGCTATTTACTGTTCATTTCTTCAGACATCTCTTTGAGCTCATCAAACATTTCATAAAGCTGCTCGGGCATTTCCTGACCCATACTGTCGTACATATCCTCGTACTGCTGAACAACCTCATCCACAAAACCGGGGTCATTCTTCAGTCTCTGCAATGCATCGTATGTCGAATATCCGACGATACCGACTGTCAGCACTGCAGAAATACAGGTTCCGATTATCGAGAGAATAAGACCGTTCCTGGCATCTTTTGAAAATGCTCTGGCGCCTCCGCGTGATATCAATGCAAACATGATCCCAAGTCCACCGATTATCGGCATTACCGGGAAGCAGCACATTCCTGCCAGTGATACTATCCCGAGGATCATCGCATACCGTGAGTACTTGGCGGCATATATCTGCTTCTCGTTCACAATGTCCATATTTTATCCTCTAACCCATAACAGCGGAATTCAGAGTACAGTTATGAGTTATTATACACATTATACCACTAATGTGACAAACAGTAAACACTTTAATCCTCAAGGCCGAAAGCCTCATGAACCGCATTCATTGCCTTGTCGGTATCCTTCTCGTTAATGAGTACTGTTACTCTGATCTCTGATGTTGATATCATGTTTATATTGATATTTGAGTTATACAGGCACTCAAACATCTTCGCAGCCACACCGGGGTTACTCATCATACCCGCACCTACGATCGAAACCTTAGATACCGCATTATTATAGGATATCTCCTCGGCTCCCAGTCTCTCCTTATTATCACTGAGTACCTTATATGCATCGTCAAATAAATCTCTGGGAATCGTAAATGAAATATCCTTGGTGTCATGACGTCCTATTGACTGAAGGATCATATCCACGTTTATATTTGACTTGGCAAGAAGATCGAATACCCTGAACGCAGTTCCGGGCTTATCCTTAAGTCCCACCAGTGACAATCTTGTTACATTCCTATCTGCAGCAACGCCGCTTACCAGCATTCTTTCCACTTTCACATCCTCCTTAACCACTGTTCCCTCAGACTCGTTCAGACTCGAACGTACTACCAGCTGAACATTATATTTCTTTGCCATCTCAACAGATCTGTTATGCAGCACACCTGCTCCGAGTGTTGCAAGATCAAGCATCTCATCATATGTGATCTCCTTCATCTTTCGTGCGTTCTTAACAATTCTCGGATCTGCGGTATATACACCGTCCACATCTGTGAATATCTCGCATTTATCAGCATGCAGTGCCGCAGCAAGGGCGACTGCCGTAGTATCCGATCCGCCTCTTCCGAGTGTCGTAAAATCATCATATTTATTGATGCCCTGGAACCCTGTAACTATTACTATTTTCTTAAGATCGAGCTCATTTCTTATCCTCTCGGTATCGATCCTCTTAAGCCTTGCATTTCCATATGCACTCGTTGTATGCATCGCTACCTGAAAAGCATTAAGCGAAACCGACGGAACTCCGAGATAACTCATCGCCATGGACATAAGGGCGACCGATGTCTGTTCTCCTGTTGTCAGAAGCATATCAAGCTCCCTCTTTGGCGGATTGGGATTGATGTCCTTAGCCATGTCAATGAGCACATCCGTCTGCTTGCCCATAGCCGAGAGAACAACCACAACATCGTTCCCTGCCTGATAATCTCTGATACAGCGTCTGGCCACATTCATGATACGTTCCTTATCGGCAACCGATGTACCACCGAACTTCTTAACTACTAACATTTATTTATCCTCCACATTATCTACTCTGATCCTTCTTATTGCTCCATCCAGCATATCATAGCTTACGTTAAAATCGTCCTCACGCATTACCTTTGTAATGAAGCCGAACTCTCCGTCGAGCCCGGGAACCTTTACTGTTCTGACTTCCCCAAACAGCTCATTGATCCTCGGGAGCTTCTCATCCTCACTTCCGGAAACACGCACAAAGAAGCTTCTCTTAACAGATCCTATGCTTGCAAGGTTAAGATCCTCTTCGTCCCATTCCACCTTAACATTTGATTTATTATTAACAGCCGCTATGACATCCGATACCACCGCGCTTGCCGTAGGAAGCTTGCCTGCACCCGAACCGAAGAACATTGCGGGGCCAAGTACGTTTCCTCTTACATATACCGCATTCAGAACATTCTCAACATTATAGAGGGGGTGTGTTTTCTTAAGCATGATGGGTGCAACCATAGCGACCAGGCCTGCTTCTGTTTTCTGGCTCTCAGCGATCAGCTTGATCTTAAGTCCCAGTTCCTTGGCATATCTGATATCCTTGGCGCTTACCTTTGAAATGCCCTCTGTATATACCTTTTCATAATCGGTATTCTTACCGGTATAAAGTGATGTAAGTATCGCTATCTTACGGCATGCATCCCATCCGTCGATATCCGCTTCCGGATTACGTTCCGCATATCCAAGCTCCTGGGCTGTCTTAAGAGCCTCATCGAATTCCCAGCCCTCATCTGCCATCTTCGTAAGCATATAATTGGTGGTTCCGTTTAAGATACCGCTTATTTCTTCTATATCATCTGCGGTAAGACACAGATTAAGAGTTCTTATTATAGGAATACCTCCGCCAACGGACGCTTCAAAGAGGAAGTTAATATCCTTCTCCCTGGCTATCCTTATAAGCTCGGGACCCTTGGCTGCTACAAGAGCCTTATTGCTGGTACATACCGACTTGCCCTTAAGAAGCGCATTCTTTACGAAGGTATATGCCGGCTCCACGCCGCCCATTACTTCGACGACCACCGAAACCTCGGGATCGTTCAGTATCACATCATAGTCATGTACCAGTATCTCCTCAACAGGATCCCCCGGAAAATCACGCAGATCAAGCACATACTTGATCTCTACATCTTCGCCTGCATTCCTGTTCACAATAGTCTGATTGGTCTTTATGACCTCATACACGCCCGAACCTACCGTTCCATAGCCTAAAACCGCAATCTTCGCCATAGCTTTTCTCCGTTTCTTTTCATTTTATTTTCACATCTGTTATTTGTACTGTATTCTCAACCATTCAGAGCAGCCCGAAATAATACGTCTTATATGTTCCATCTACTCTCTTGCAAGTATCTTAACATGGCGGACACCTTCTTTTTTCTCCATCTCATCTATCATGTCCGCTACATCGATTGTACTTGGAAGCACCTGAATACTGATACTCAAGGAGGCCACACCGTTGATCGGTATACTCTGGTGTATAGTCAGAATATTGGCCTCATGTGCTGCAATGATCTTAAGAAGCTCCGCCAGCAGTCCCGGTCTGTCATCCATTCCGAAGGTAAGGGTTATGGTCTGTCCCTGTGTATTGTCATGGAACTTAAACACATCATCCTTGTATTTATAGAATGAACTTCTGCTGAGTCCGACCATATCCACAGCTTCCTGAACTGTCTGTACCTTCTCTGACTCGATCAGGCTCTTGGCTTCCGTCACCTTGAGCAGAACCTCGGGCAATGCCCGCTTTTTAACCAGATAATATGTATTGTTATCCGCCATACGTGTGTCCTCAATGCGAAAACATCTGTTTTTGCATGTTCGCGTACAGCGCACATGCGTCCGTCACGCGGATAGAATCATATCACGGCTATATGTTTCTGTCAAGAGCTTTGCATTGTTTTCCGATATGTGATATTATCCCTTTCATGAGCAAAGAGTATGCATTCAAAAATGGAATAAGGGACGGAATTCCGATAGGTCTTGGGTATTTCGCAGTAGCCTTCTCACTCGGTTTCATGGCAAAGAAGTGCGGTCTGTCACCTCTGCAGGGCTTTATAGGAAGCTTCTTCACAAGAGCATCCGCCGGAGAATACGGGGTATACACAATGGTGGTCCAGGATGCCGGATACCTTGCCGTCGTAGCCATGAGTCTTGTTACGAATCTGAGATATCTGCTTATGAGCACGGCCCTGAGCCAGAAGTTTCTTCCCGAAACTCCGTTATTCATAAGGATTCTGACCGGGTGCTGTGTCACCGATGAAATATTCGGTATTTCAATCGCATATCCCGGATATCTTAATCCAGCCTATACCTTCGGGGCTTTCTCGATATCCACTCCTTTATGGGCACTCGGTACAACGTGCGGAATAATCGCAGGCTCTGTTCTGCCGGGCTCGATAGTCTCAGCCTTAAGCGTTGCCCTCTATGGCATGTTCATAGCAATAATAATCCCTCCTTCCAAGAAGGATAAGGCTGTCGGAATCGCTGTGGCTGTGAGTTTCCTTCTAAGCTATGTTGTAAGAAGGCCCGAAATCTCGGGAACGATCAATTTAAGCTCAGGGGCTGTAACGATAATCCTCACGATCCTCATTTCAGCTGCCGCAGCCTGCATTAAACCGCATACCGGCGCGGAAAACAATGATGAAACAGAGAACTGATCCGTCCGGCAATAGAAGATGACTGTATACGCTGTCCCGGTCTTTACCGGAATCAGCTACAGAACACAGCATATCAAATGATATAAAGGCGAAAAAATGACTCACTCCATTTGGATATACATTCTTGTAATGATCCTCTCAACCAACCTTATACGTGTGATCCCTCTTATTCTTATCAGAGGCCAGATCAGGAACCGGTTCATAAAGAGCTTCCTTTATTATGTTCCTTATGTAACACTTGCGGTAATGACTTTTCCAGCGATCATGGAAGCAACAAACAGCCCCATCGCAGGCGGCATAGCACTGATACTTGGTATAGTAGCCGCATGGATGGGACTGAGTCTGTTCCCTGTTTCTGTTTTATGCTGCGTGACCGTACTGATCCTTGAGTTCTTCCTTATCTGAATAGTTACACATATTTAATATCCAGATCATCCAGAAGATATACCTTACCTGTTGATCTGCTGACAGCCACAAGCGTTATCGTTTCCTCATATGCATACCGTCTCTGCAGATTGACGGAGAACTGATCGAATCCGGCCTCATCAGACAGCTCCTTAAGCTTCCAGAAGTTACATTCAACCCACTGTTCACCGCCTATATTTGCATAAACATCATACTCATCACCGTCAAGTGATTCCACGTATCCGTTTATCTTTATAACATTGGATCCTTCGTTTACGTTAAGAAGCAGTGTTGTTCCATCTCTCTCAACACCTCGTACTTCAGTTATGACATATCCGACGTGTGCCGCTGCATCCGGTTCTATTCCATCGGTGGAACCATATGTCCTTGCAGCTTCCTTATCCACATCCGCAGAAATATAATACGGCTCTTCGTAATACACCCCTTCATATTCTATAGTGCTTATCCTCTTACCGTCTTCATCCCGCTCGCCTATCATCTCGCCTGCGATGCTTCTCTCAGCCGTTTCGTAGATCACCATATCGGGGAAGAATAGGTTGACATAATATTGGAGGTACTTATAATTATGCCAGTGAACGAAATACACTTCTTTAAACCTGTCCTGGTAGAACTTGTGATAATTACCGAAGTAACTGTCGCAGAATACCAGAAGTACTCTGTTATTCCCGCATTCGGGATCCACGAAATGAGAATAGAAGGTATTATCCTCATATTCCATGGAATCATACAGATATGTTGTCATATCATTGCTAAGATCCGTTTTAAGTGAGTAATGTGGTATATCCTCGTCTATAGTGAACTTCGCAACATCCAGAGTATCCCTGTGAACCGTTTCCCTGTCATAGTCATCCTCGGTAAGTGGTTTTACATCATCAAAGTATTCCTGTATTTTCTTATCGATCAGCTTATGCCCTACGAAAGCACCGTCCTCATTCCAGTGAGTCGCATCATAGAGCCTGTTATATACGACCTTTTCAGATTTCGCTGCCTTAAGCTCGTCAACCGGTATGATATAGTCTATACCTGAAACATCCAGCTTTTCCTTCATATAATCCGTAATTCCGGGATTGGCATCATTGACATGAATGGATGCAGGGAAATACTCGGGATATATGGTCTTCTTATCCGGACAGAGAAAATAAAGGAACCTGATATCCTTCTCTTCAAGATAGTCATTGGTCTTCTTAAGGAAATCCGCAAAGGTATCAAGGTACGCCTCATCTGTATTCATGTGCTGGTAACCTTTGATATAGGTCGGATCCTTATAATAGATATGACCTTCCTTACCGTACATAAACAGCGGATGCACCATTACATGAAACAGCTTGTCGTTAAGCACCGTGTATGCCTCGATAGCCTGTTCCCTGAAGCCCACACGGTCATTAAGATATGCTTCGACTTCGGTATTGTTCTGCAGCGTAAGATCGAGTCCCGGCCACTCCGCGAGAAGCTTGTTGTCGATCTCGGATATCTGCATTTCCTTCGTATTCATGAAGATCGCGGGAACTATCATGCATGCGAGAAATGACAGTATGAAAATTATGTTTGTCAGTTTATTTTTCATATATTCTGTAATATGTTCCTACTAAATACTTCTGCTTATTATAATATTCATGCCACGTGTTCGCCGAATTAATCATACGTCTCATACGGCTGATTTACTTAACTCACACTCAGAATCGGAAATATATAAACGGATTATACGTCGAATTCACAATAAAGAGCATGCTGATCAGAAGAAGAACTATAAGCAGTACACGTCTTACAATACACGCCGGTCCGTCCTGCTGTGCTGTACTGAATGCAACAATATAGCCTCCTATATGTCTCGGAAGAACCTCGCCCCATGGCACGCAGGCAATGATCGCTATGATCAGAAGCACTATCATCTTGTTATCCAGATAATATCTTGCGGCAAACTCCGTATAACGGTTCCCTCCGAATCTGAACATTGCTCCTATATATGCCAGCGTATCCGGTACATTCTCAAGCTTAAACAGTATCCATCCGAAGCTCACGACCATCATTGTGTATATCCACTTTAATGCAGCAGGCACCCCGGCAAAAGGATTCAGCTTACCGCTCTTTCTGAAATATCTTTCTATAAGCATGAACAGCCCGTGCCAGAGTCCCCATATAAGAAAGCTCCATGCGGCTCCATGCCATATACCTGTCGCAATAAAAACAATAAGCAGGTTCACATATACATTTCCCCTGCGGTTACCACCCAGCGGAATATACAGATAATCCCTGAACCAGCTTGACAGGGATATGTGCCATCTTCTCCAGAACTCGGTTATCGATCTGGAAATATACGGATAATTGAAGTTCTCAAGGAAGTCAAACCCGAATATCTTACCCAGTCCGATCGCCATATCCGAATAGCCCGAGAAATCATAATATATCTGAAGGGTATAGCATATGGCTCCGAGCCATGCAACCGATACCCCCATGTACCTGTAATCACTTCCGAGTATCTTATCCGCCACCTCTCCTATGCTGTTTGCCAGTATTGCCTTCTTCGCAAGCCCGACTATGAACCTCTCTGCTCCTTTGGCGAATGTATCTGTATTCGTTATACGTTCTTTAAGTGAATCCTTTATATCCGTGTATCTGACAATGGGGCCTGCAATAAGCTGTGGAAACATCGAGATATACAGTGCCAGATTGATGGGATTCTTCTGTACAAGCTCCACACGGTTTCCGCTGCGGTCAGGAAGGCAGTCTCCTCTGTACACGTCAATAACGTACGACATTCCCTGAAATGTATAGAAAGAAATACCTATGGGAAGGGCGACCTCCACCCAGCTTATATTCTTATGAATCACACTGTTCACGGTTTCCATGAACAGATTGAAATATTTAAAGTAAAACAGGATCCCAAGATTATACAGGATTGTAATTATCAGCGTTATTTTCTTGCCTGTGGATGCTCCGGCTGAAGTAATTCTATTTGCAGCACTTCCTTCAGTAGTACCGTCATGCGGCTTATTACCAACTGCCTTGTGCGCATTATCTGCAGCATTGTCTGCAGAACTTTCCTCACCGGCCAGCTTCAATTCATAATTGGAAAATACATGCTCCTCTTTGAGCGCAAAGAAATGAATGAGCATACCGAAAACATAGTTGCCCACAATGGATGCAACCATGATAAAGATATATTTCGGCTCGCCCCAGGCATAGAAAAACAGACTTCCGAGCAGGAGCCAGATGTTCCTGGCTTTTTTCGGAAGTATGTAATAACCGACTATCATTATCGGGAGAAAATAGCAAAAAAATATGACTGAACTGAAAACCATGATTATTTCTCTGCCGCCTTCATTCTTTCAACAGACCAGCGGATAACCTTAACTCCCTTCTGCTTCTTACCCCTCTTCATAAGTCCCTTAACCTGCTTAAGATATTCCATGGTGACCTTGGATGTAAGCTTGCTCTCACCCGCAGGACGTGCCTGGAACTTATATGGTATCTCAACAACCGTGCGGTATGTTCCCATGGCCAGAACTTCAATCAGAATCTTCCATCCGATGGGCTGAAGATCCGCATTGTTTATAACTTCCCTTCTGAACATAAACAGTCCGCTTGTAGGATCCGTTATCTTTCTGAGACAGGGAAGCAGTATCTTTCCTATATACCTCGCAACACCTGATACGAGCTTTCTGTAAGGACCAAGTCCTCCGTCCGAACCACCCGGAATGAATCTGCTCGGAACACAGAAATCAATCCCCGTTTCAAGACAGTAATACATTGAGCGAAGTATCTTCGGCGGGTGCTGAAGATCGGCATCCATGACCGCAATATAGTCACCCTCAGCCATTCTGAAGCCCTCTATTACAGCCGTGGCAAGACCTGTTTCTCCTACACGGTGCTTCATCCTGACATTCGGATTCTCCTTCATTACCTCTTCTATGACCTCAGGAGTATTGTCCTTGCTGTCATCTACAAAGATCACTTCATATGCAATTCCCCTGAGTGCATAATCTATCTGATTAACCAGATTGCCTACATTCTCCGATTCATTAAAAGTGGGAACCACTACAGATATCTTACCCAATTTATTCCTCCGCGTATCCGTTCTGACCCTCTGCCCTTTAAACAGCCTCCGTATATCCGCCCGGGATCCGATCCAATCCGATACCGATAATCCCTTATGCGGCTTATAAATCTTAAGTATACAGATACTTCTTAAGATCGACCATCTTATCTCTAAGCGTTGCAGCCGTTTCAAAATCAAGCTCTGCCGCTGCCTTCTTCATCTGCTTCTCTATCTGGCTTATGAGCTTCTTAAGCTCCTTCTCATCCATAGACTCTGGATCCTTCTCGAACTTCATCTCTTCCTTTGCTATTTCCTTGGAGATGCTGATAAGATCCCTGACAGCCTTCTTTATCGTCTGAGGCGTAATACCATGCTCTTCATTATACTCCTGCTGGATCTTACGTCTTCTGTTTGTTTCGTCAATGGCATTCTTCATAGAATCAGTCATCATGTCCGCATACATGATAACATGTCCTTCGGAATTACGCGCTGCCCTTCCTATTGTCTGTATAAGAGATGTCTCGGAACGAAGGAAGCCCTCTTTGTCTGCATCAAGTATGGCTACCAGGGAGATCTCGGGAATATCCAGTCCTTCCCTTAGCAGGTTGATACCGACAAGAACATCGAATACATCCAGACGCATGTCACGTATGATCTGCGCCCTCTCAAGCGTATCAACATCCGAATGGAGATACTTGACTCTGATACCGACATCCTTAAGATAATCCGTAAGATCCTCTGCCATTCTCTTTGTGAGTGTCGTTACAAGAACCTTATTGTGATTCTTAACCTCTTTATTGATCTCAGATATCAGATCATCGATCTGGCCTTCAATCGGGCGGACGAACACCTCGGGATCCAGAAGTCCCGTAGGTCTTATCACCTGCTCTGTCCTTAGCAGTTCATGCTCCGCTTCATAATCGGACGGTGTCGCCGAAACAAACATCATCTGATCTATTTTACTCTCAAACTCGCTAAAGTTCAAGGGGCGGTTGTCCTTGGCGCTCGGGAGCCTGAAGCCGAAATCAACCAGCGTAGTCTTTCTTGACTGATCCCCTGCATACATTCCTCTTATCTGGGGTATCGTCATATGGGACTCATCAACTATTATAAGAAAGTCATCCGGGAAATAATTCATCAGCGTATATGGCTCACAGCCGGGCTTACCGCCGTAGAGATGTCTCGAATAATTCTCTATTCCCGAACAGAATCCCGTCTCCCTGAGCATTTCTATGTCATATCTTGTTCTCTCCGAAATACGCTGGGCTTCCAGAAGCCTTCCCTCGGATTCGAAATATCTCACCCGTTCCCTAAGCTCTTCTTCGATGGTAGAGCATGCCGTTTCAATTTTCTCATGAGGGATAACATAGTGGGATGCCGGAAAGACAGCGAAATGACTCATGACAGCCTTAGTCTGTCCGGTTAGCGGATCTATTTCCACTATCCTGTCTATTTCATCCCCGAAGAATTCAATACGCACAGCCCTGTCCGATTCCCAGGCAGGAAACACCTCAACGATATCCCCGTTCACCCTGAACTTACCGCGCCCGAAATCCATATGATTACGCTCATAGCTTATGCTTATAAGCTCTTTAATAACCTCATCCCTGTCCTTCTTCATCCCGGGACGCAGCGAAATTATCATGTTCATATAATCGGACGGTGAACCGATACCGTATATGCACGACACAGATGCAACTACTATGACGTCTCTGCGTTCAGTAAGTGATGCAGTGGCAGACAGTCTCAGCTTATCAATCTCATCATTTACCGATGAATCCTTCTCGATATATGTATCCGTCGAAGGAACATAAGCCTCAGGCTGATAGTAATCATAGTAAGACACAAAATACTCAACTGCGTTTTCAGGGAAAAATTCCTTAAATTCTCCGTACAATTGGCCAGCGAGAGTCTTATTGTGCGATATTACCAAAGTGGGCTTATTTAGAGCTGCGATGACATTTGCCATTGTGAATGTCTTACCTGACCCCGTAACCCCTACTAAAGTCTGGAATTGATTGCCTTCACGGAACCCATCTACAAGCTCCTTTATAGCCTTTGGCTGATCGCCCGTCGGCCGGTACTCACTGTGCAATTTGAACAAATTCTCTGTTTTTTCCATATCAAAACCTATAGTGAAAAGTTAAATGTCAGCCGGAAAAATACCCTGTATTATTAGGACGAATCGGTCATTCATCGCGATGATCAAATACCCTCCTGGTCTTTTTCTCTGACCTTGGAAGAGTATTGATGGAAACTATCGTTACCTTGGGAGTAACGTTAAGCCTTGACTTAAAGAGCTTCTTGATCTCTTCTGCAGTAGCCATGAAGTCCACTCTTCCTTCTGCCTCGGCGGTTACCATAATGATATCTCTGTTTTTACTCTCATCATGGGCTATATCTATCTTATATTCGCTCGATACACCGTCAACAAGCCCAAGGATCTCCTCAACCTGACTGGGGAACATATTAACTCCGTGTACCTTGAACATATCGTCACTTCTGCCCTTTATGGTGTCCAGTCTCGGATAATGTCTTCCGCAGCTGCACTCTCCGGGAATGATCTTTGACAGATCATGTGTGCGGAAGCGGATGAGCGGGGCTCCTTCCTTTACCAGCGTGGTAATTACGATTTCTCCCTCTTCTCCGTCAGGAAGCACCTCACCTGTTATTGGATCTATTATCTCTGTATACAGATAGTCATCAAAAATATGCATTCCTGTCTGATCGGGGCAGTTAATTCCTATTCCCGGCCCATATATTTCTGTAAGTCCGTAGATATCATAGAGCTCTATGCCAAGTTCATTGGCGATATATTTCCTCTTGGCATCACTCCAGCGTTCAGAACCTATTACGCCCTTCTTAAGCTTTATCTTATTCTTAAGCCCTCTCTTATTGATCTCTTCGGCAAGGAGCAGCGCATATGAAGATGTTGCGCATATAACTGTGGATTCAAGATCTATCATCATCTGGAGCTGCTTCTCGGTATTACCGGGACCCATCGGTATAGCCATTGCTCCGAGCTTCTCACAACCCGCCTGAAAACCTATGCCCGCGGTCCACAGACCGTATCCCGGAGTTATCTGTATCCTGTCCTTTGCAGTTATACCCGCGATCTCATAGCATCTCGCAAACATGGTTGCCCAGTCATCCACATCCTTAGCTGTATATGGTATGATAACGGGTTTCCCCGTAGTGCCTGAAGATGAGTGAATACGGACAACATCCTCGTCCGGCGTCGCCTGTATTCCAAGGGGATATGCATTTCTTAAATCCGCCTTATCCGTAAAAGGGATCTTCTCAAACTCCTCAGGGGATGACACTCCGGTTATACCTGCTTTCTTATACACTTCACTGTAATAATTTCCGCTTGCCAGAATACGCCTAATCTGTTTGTCGACAAGTTCAAGCTGTTTCTCGTTAATTTTCATGGTCACACCTCGCTTTTATTGTTCTGTTAATTCCCGGCTCCCTGTCCCGTTTCATATCCGGTCCGAAATGCCTTTATATTAATATCCACATATGCCTTCGGCACTCTTTTTTCTATCTGTTCAAGAATAGTATCCTGTGCTATTCCCAGCTTACCGCTTCCCGCCGCTATCCCGAGTATTATAATATTAAAAAATCTGGATGAACCAAAGGGAGCACATACCCTGTCGGAATCAACGAATATACAGGAGCACTTATCGGCAATATATGCAGTCATGTTACTTCCGTCATATCCTGTATCAGCCAAAGACTCGGTAACAGGTTTGGAAGCAACGGTATTGACTATAGCCACACCATCCTTCCTCAGATATTTAAGATTCCTGACTGCTTCCGCAGGTTCAAATGCAAGAAGCAGATCAGCATTCCCAAAAGGAATAAGGGGAGAATGTGCTTTATCTCCGATCCTGACATGACTCGTCACTGAGCCGCCACGCTGAGCCATTCCTATTGTTTCCGCCGAATGTATCTGCGAACCCTCCGCCGATGCGGAGGCTGCTATGATCTTAGATGCCAGTACGGTTCCCTGTCCTCCGACACCACATATAAGTATATCTTTATTCATCATTCCGTCCTCCGATTGCGGATACGGGACAGACCTTGGCGCATAATCCGCATCCCGTACACAGATTCATATCTATTGAAACATGGCCCTCAACCGTTATGAGTGCAGGACATCCCACCTCTTTAATACATTTTTTACAGTTAATGCATTTTGAGCCATCTACCGAACATTTACCCTGCGGTTTTGAGATGGCAATACATGGTGATTTAAAGATAATGGCTTTGACGCCCTTTATTTCCGCCGCATGTTTAACAGCCTCAACGGATTCCTTAAGATCAAGCGGATCAACAGTTACTATACTCTTAACTCCTATACCTTCGAGAACTTTGGCTATATCTACCTTATCAACGATATTGCCCATCATGTTCCGTCCGGTTCCGGGATGAGGCTGATGACCTGTCATCGCAGTTGTGGAATTGTCAAGTACACAAAGGATCATATCCGCTTCGTTATACACAGCGTTAACAACGCCCGTCATTCCCGATGCAAAGAAGGTTGAATCACCTACGGATGCAAAACAGACCGAATCAGGATCCGTATGCGCAAATCCCTGTGCCATCGTGATGCCTGCCCCCATGCAAAGGCATGTATCCACCATATCAAGCGGCATCGCATTTCCAAGTGTGTAGCATCCTATATCCCCGCAAAAAACCGCTTTTCTTCCCTCCATTGCCTTCTTAACGGCATAGAATGATGCCCTGTGCGGACAGCCCGCACAAAGAACGGGAGGTCTGAGCGGAAGCTTAGGTGCATCGGATGTATCTATCAGTTCCCGTGAAAGTTCCATTCCCAGATAACCACTCAAAATCCCGGCAGCCAGCTCAGTACTCATTTCACCGTTATGCGGAACCATCCCGTCAAGCTTTCCATGAACAGTTACATCCAAATGATGTATCCCAACGGTTTTGAGTATCTGTTCCTCTATGTAAGGACTGAGTTCCTCTATACACAAAACTTCACTTACATCTGACAGAGCATCTGTCATGAAGCTTTCGGGAAAAGGAAAAGCAGTCGCAACCCTGATGACTTTTATATCATCCCTGTCGCCTATACACTCTTTAACATAGGTATAGCTTACACCTGATGTTACTACCGCTTTTGCAGAATTACCCGTGACATTATTAAAACGATATCCGGAAAAATCCTGTCCGATCTTTATATTTCTTTCCTCGATCAGTCCATGATTCATATATGAAAGCTTCGGAAAGATCACCCATTTGCGGGAATCCTTTATAAATCCCTCATACTCTTTGGGTGTGTATGAACCGGGAACGTCGATCGAAGCATATGCATGACATACTCTTGTAGTAGGTCTGAAAAGAAGCGGTGTATGATACTTCTCAGAATACTCAAAAGCATCTCCGATCATGGCAAAAGCCTCTTCGGGTGTTGAAGGATCAAATACGGGTATCCTGCAGAAATCGGCAAACCGTCTGGTATCCTGTTCGGTCTGGGATGAGATCGGTCCGGGATCGTCTGCACTGACTATGACCAAACCGCCTTTAACACCCACATATGCAAGTGACATGAGCGGATCTGATGCTACATTTAAGCCCACCTGTTTCATGGTAACAAGGGCTCTTGCTCCACTGTATGCCGCAGCAGACGCAACTTCAAGCGCAGACTTCTCATTGACCGACCACTCAAGGTGAATGCCTTCATGCGGATACTTTGAAACCGTCTCTATGATCTCGGAGGACGGAGTTCCGGGATACCCTGCTACCAGATTCACACCCGCAGACAGCGCTCCCAAGGCAATGGCTCCGTTACCCATAACATATTCTTTCATCTGTCACCTCTCTGTTTCTAGTATATATAACATATCACAGTTCAAATGTATATAGTCATCAATTCCCTGTTACAGATCCCGTTTCTTATCTACCACTGATTTTCCTACCCATTTCTTTTTGTACCAATAGTACATTACTATAAGACCGCGGATACATTCATCTGTGGCTGTTCCAGCATAGATTCCGGCTACGCCCACTCCCAGCACAACTCCGACCACATATCCCGTTGTAAGTCCGAGTCCCCAGTTACACAGCAGCCCCATAATAAGCGGAAAAACATATGCCCCTGCAGCCTTAAGGCTGCTTACAAAGGTCATATTAAGGCATCGACCCGTCTCTACAAATATATCTGCGATCATTATCATCTGTCCGAGTATGATTATGTTTTGATTATGTGTAAAGAACTGCAGGGTATAACCGCACAGGATCGCATTGGCAGAAGCAAGAGCTATCGTTATCGGCATTGATGTCCTTAAGGTTTTGAATACTCTCTTATATGCTTCATC
>JAILNV010000084.1 GCA_024691125.1 Lachnospiraceae bacterium
ATCTACGGCAGTCGCTGAGCTTAAGCTTCTGTATGAGGGAAATGAAGGAAGAAACGTCTATACGAAGCATAAGCTTGTGAAGCTTTATTATAAGGATGTTATTGTATAACGTACTTACCGTCTGAAAGGACAGATCCCACATTTTTTTTGTGAGAATCCCATAAAAACAGACAGGAGTGATAGTGCAACTTTTACAAAATGAAATTTTTTTATTTTAGGGGTTGCGGAAAACGTTTTCCGAAAGTATTCTAAAGATGTTGGGTGCAAAACAAACCGGCACGGAGCAGAGAAAACAATTAAGGGGGCCTAAAGGCCGGACACAGTTTATTCAGGAGGATTACGCAAATGGAAGCAAAACTTAACGGGATCTCAATGGAGATCTTTGGAAAGCAGATACAGATATGTACGGATGAGGAGCTGTACATCGTTCTGCTTGAATTCACCAAGAGGGAAATGAGCCAGAAGAAGATCATAAGCGGACCGAAGAAGGTATACTACATATCGGCCGAGTTCCTTATAGGAAAGCTCTTATCCAACAACCTTATCAACCTTAAGCTCTACGATGAGATCGAAGAGATCCTTAAGAAGAACGGCAAGTCACTTGCAGCAGTGGAAGAGGTTGAGCCGGAGCCGTCACTCGGAAACGGAGGACTGGGAAGACTGGCAGCCTGCTTCCTTGACTCAATGGCTACTTTGGGAATCCCCGGAGACGGAATAGGTCTTAACTACCACTTCGGACTGTTTAAGCAGGTATTTAAGGATCATAAGCAGAATGCCGAAAAGAATGACTGGATTGAGAAGAGATCGTGGCTTATTGATACGGGAATCTCTTATGAAGTAGCCTTTGGTGACAGGAAGGTTAAGAGCAGACTGTATGATATTGATGTAATAGGATACGATAACGGACTTAACAAGCTTCATCTTTTCGATATAGAGACCGTGGATGAGTCTCTTGTAAAGGAAGGGATTGATTTTGACAAAGAAGCTATTGAGAAGAATCTTACTCTTTTCCTCTATCCCGATGATTCGGATAAGGCAGGGAATCTCTTAAGGATATATCAGCAGTACTTCATGGTAAGCAACGGCGCACAGATGATACTGGGTGATGTAAAGTCGAAGGGTCTTGATCTTCACAAGCTTAATAAGTATGTTTCAATCCAGATAAACGATACCCATCCGACGATGGTGATCCCCGAGCTTATAAGGCTGCTTACGGTTAAGGAGGGCTTCACGATGAAGGAGGCCATCGATGTTGTCAGCAAGACCTGTGCATATACAAATCATACCATACTGGCGGAAGCGCTCGAGAAGTGGCCGCTTGACTATCTGGAGCAGGTAGTTCCTCAGCTCGTTCCGATCATCAAGGAGCTCGACAGACTGGTCGTTCGCAAGTACCGTGATGAGAAGGTATGGATCATAGATGATGCTGACAGGGTTCATATGGCACATATTGATATCCATTACGGATATTCGATCAACGGTGTAGCTGCGCTGCATACGGAAATACTTAAGAATTCCGAGCTTAAGAATTTCTATGACATCTATCCCGAGAAGTTCAATAACAAGACCAACGGTATTACCTTCAGACGCTGGCTTATGTCCTGCAACCGTGAGCTGTCGGATTACATCACGGAGCTTATAGGAGAAGGCTGGAAGAAGGATGCGGATGAGCTGCAGAAGCTGCTTAAGTATAAGGGTGATAAGGAGGTTCTTGATAAGATAGCGGCTATAAAGAAGGATAAGAAGGAAGTACTCGCCGCATACATAAAGGCTAAGGAGGGCGTTGAGCTTAACACGGATTCCATATTCGATATCCAGATCAAGCGTCTGCATGAGTACAAGCGCCAGCAGATGAACGCGCTCTATATCATCCACAAGTATCTTGAGATCAAAGCAGGGAAGAAGCCCGTACGTCCCATGACCTTCATCTTCGGAGCCAAGGCTGCTCCCGCTTATGTGATTGCAAGGGATATTATCCATCTGCTTCTGGTACTTCAGGAGATCATCAATAACGATCCCGAGGCAGCGCCTTATATCAAGCTGGTTATGGTTGAGAACTACAATGTAAGCTATGCGGAGAAGCTCATTCCGGCCTGCGATATTTCGGAGCAGATATCACTTGCCAGCAAGGAGGCTTCGGGTACAGGAAATATGAAGTTCATGCTTAACGGTGCGGTAACCCTCGGCACTATGGACGGCGCCAATGTGGAGATCTGCGACCTTGTGGGCAAGGACAATATCTATGTATTCGGTGAGGATTCGGATACCGTTATCGAGCATTACGCCAAGGCTGATTATGTAGCTAAGGATTACTATGAGAAGAGCAAGGTCATCAGGGAGGCTGTTGATTTCATCATAAGCAAGGAAGCGCTTAAGGTGGGCGACAAGGAGAATCTTGAGAGACTGTATAAAGAGATAGTGGGTAAGGACTGGTTCATGGCTCTGCTCGATCTCGAAGATTATATTAAGGTTAAGGATCAGGCATTTGCAGACTATGAGGATCAGGAAGCATGGAGAGAGAAGATGCTTGTGAACATTGCCAAGGCGGGTTTCTTCTCATCCGACAGGACCATCGCCGAATACGACAGGGACATCTGGAAGACCTCGGTCAAGGCTGTGGAAAAAACAGAGGAAGCAAAAGAAAAGTAACGGATAAAAATGAGAAATCCCCGGAGCGATCCGGGGATTTTCCGACTATTGGTCACAGTATTTACAGAATCAAAATATGGTATAAGTGTAATCACTGAAATCGGCTTTAAGGGTTATTGAGTGTTCTCCGTTTTTCCAGGTGAAACTGAGTATACTTTCTTCTGTTGTTACTGTTATTTTACTGTCCCATGTAAATGCGGGATGAGTATTTCTTAACCGGAGCAGTTCTGCCTGCTTTAATACAACCTCTTTTTTGAGTGCTTCTTCGATCTGCTTTCCGGTAAGGTTGGTGCGGTTTATTTCCTTGTGTCCGCCGGCTCCCGCCCTTGCAACAGCCTCATGGTCGTTACGTCCTGCGAAGAGATCAAGATACCATACCTGGGGCTTGCCGGGCATGAACAGCTGTATGGCACGGGCGAAGAGCAGCTTCTTATCGTCCTCTCCAAGCGCGCTGTAGTAGGTGGCGTTTACCTGATAATACATGTTTTTCTGACCATGGAGATCCTTGACATATCCACCGCGTGAAACTATCAGATCTATAAGCTCCTTTATTTCATCTTCCTTAAGTATTCCCTTAAGATCGAGCAGTGGTATACCATCATGACAACCGAGCATGTTGACAACATGCATATCTTTATTTATGATCTCGTTGGCCCAGTCCGCAAGAGCGGAGGGAGAGTGCTTCTCTATGGCGTGGATCAG
>JAILNV010000099.1 GCA_024691125.1 Lachnospiraceae bacterium
AATCAAAAAGATAACCCACCACCTTCAGGTGGTGGGAGAAGCTTTTCGCAGGTGCCGGGTTCAAGCCCGGTACCTGCGGGATTGCGAAGCAATCTGATTTATAACGAGCAAATTGCGAAGAAATTTGCGAGGTTGACAAATAACAGAAAGAGGAAGAAAAAGATGGAAATGACATTCAGATGGTTTGGAACAGGATCTGATACGGTTTCTCTTAAGCAGATCCGACAGATCCCGGGTGTTACAGGAGTTATCACAACACTGTATGATACAAGACCGGGAGAGGTGTGGACCAGAGAGAGAATCCATGCTTTGAAAACCGAGGTAGAGAATGCAGGACTGCATATTTCAGGTATTGAGTCTGTTAATATACACGATTCAATAAAGATCGGAAGTTCTGACAGAGACCTGTATATTGACAATTATATAGAAACATTGAGAAATCTGGGTCAAGAGGGTATAAGGATGGTATGCTACAATTTTATGCCTGTATTTGACTGGACAAGAACCGAACTTGCCAGAAAGCGTTCCGATGGTTCGACAGTGTTGGCATATAATCAGGCAGCTATAGATGCTTTGAATCCCGAAACAATGTTTCAGTCAATAAGTAAAGATGCAAACGGGGCTATACTTCCGGGATGGGAACCTGAACGCATGGCTATAATAAAAGAGCTTTTCGAAAAGTATAAAGATGTAGATGAGGAAAAGCTTTTTGAGAATCTTAAGTACTTTCTGGAAAGAATAATGCCTGTGTGTGATGAATATGATATAAACATGGCAATTCATCCCGACGATCCGGCGTGGCCTGTATTTGGTCTTCCGAGGATCATTATCAATCTGGAAAATATACAAAGGATGATGAAGATGGTGGATAACCCGCATAATGGTGTTACATTCTGTTCGGGATCTTACGGGACAAACAGACAGAACGATCTTCCAAGTATGATCCGTGCACTTAAGGGGAGAATTCATTTTGCACATGTAAGAAACTTAAAGTTTAATTCGGAGGATGATTTTGAAGAGGCAGCTCATCTTTCAAGTGACGGAAGCTTTGACCTGTATGAAATAATGAAGGCTCTTTATGATATTGGCTTTGAAGGGCCCATTCGTCCCGATCATGGAAGAATGATATGGGATGAGGTTGCCATGCCCGGATACGGACTCTACGACAGAGCTCTTGGGGCTGCATATCTAAACGGTTTATGGGAAGCAATAGTAAAGAGCAACAAGCAGAATACTGTATATAGAGAATAAATGCAGCGATTTTCTATGAAAACTGATACAAATAATTTTAGGGATATTTCGTAGGAAAAGAGGAATTGTTATGAAACTAAATAGTGAAGGATTGAAGAATACAAATGAATGGACTGAAAAAGGATACAGCTTGCCACACTATGACAGAGAAGGTGTAAAGAGAAATACAGTTTCAAACCCCAAATGGATTCATTTTGGCGCAGGAAATATATTCAGAGCCTTTCAGGCAAACGTAGTAGAGAAGCTGTTAAATGAATCAGTGATCGATACAGGCTTAATAGTGGCTGAGGGTTATGACTATGAAATAGTGGAAAAGATGAACAGACCTCATGATGATCTCAGTATACTTGTAACACTTAAGGCCAATGGAAGGGTAGAAAAGACAGTTGTGGGTTCTATTGTTGAATCATGCATTCTCGATGAGGAGAATGAAAAAGAGATTGGAAGACTCAAGGAGATATTCAGAGCGCCTTCACTTCAGATGGTCAGCTTTACCATTACGGAAAAAGGCTATAAGAATGCTGCATATATGAGTAAGGTTACAAGACTTTTGTATGAACGTTACCTTGCAGGATCATTGCCTGTAGCTATGGTCAGTATGGATAATTGCTCTCATAACGGAGATAAGCTTTATGAGGCTGTAATGGAATTTGCAAAGAAGTGGGAGGAAGAAGGTGTCTGTGAAAAGGGATTCGTTGATTATGCAGCAGATAAGAGTAAGGTTTCCTTCCCTTTGAGTATGATAGATAAAATAACTCCCAGACCTGATGCAAATATCGAGAAGATTTTACTTGAGGATGGAATAGAGGATCTTGCCCAGCTGGTCACATCAAAGAACACATATGTTGCTCCTTTTGTTAATGCGGAGGAAACAGAATATCTGGTCATAGAAGATAAGTTTCCCAACGGAAGGGCTCCATATGAAAAAGGTGGTATTATCTTTACTGACAGAGAGACAGTAGATAAGACGGAAAAGATGAAGGTTTGTACGTGTCTGAATCCGCTTCATACGGCGCTGGCTGTATTTGGATGTCTTTTGGGATATAAATCGATACATGATGAGATGGATGATGAAGTACTGAGCAGTCTTGTCAGAAAGCTTGGATATGCAGAAGGTATGCCAGTTGTGGTAGATCCAAAGGTGATCTCACCCAGGGACTTTATAAAAGCGGTTTTGGAGCTGAGACTTCCGAATCCTTTTATGCCGGATACGCCTCAGCGTATAGCCTGTGATACATCGCAGAAGCTTCCGATCAGATTCGGTGAAACAATTAAGGCATACAGAGCAAGCAGTGAGTTAAGTACTGACAGTCTAACGTTGATTCCGTTGGTACTTGCCGGATGGTGCAGATATCTTAAGGGAATAGATGATGAAGGGAATGAATTTGAGTTAAGCCCGGATCCCTTGCTCTATGAAGTCACTAAGATGGATGTAAAGGATATACTTAAGAAAAAAGAGATTTTTGGGGTAGATTTATTTGAGGACGGACTTGCCGATAAGATATTGGCAATGTATGAAGAGATGCAAGAAGGCCCGGGAAGTGTAAGAAAGGTATTGAAGAAATATGTGGACTCAGTGTTGGCTTAATTATAATAATAAAAGAAATACAGATTCAGCTTATGCTGACTATTTTTCAACATTATTCGTTGATGGATTTAAGGAGGATCGTGTAATATCCTGCGCATCGGATGAATTATCCCATGCAGCCCAGGTAATGTTTGGAAGTAAGCCTGATATAGTAAAAAATGCGCCTGAAAAGGGAATTATCATCAAAAAATGTTCTGAAGATCTATATGGTAAGGAAGGTTATCGTATACATGGAGCTGTTTCCACTGCCTATATTGAAGCAGCTACGCCGGAGGCAGTTATATATGGCGTGTTCAGATTTCTGGCTTTGATCAGAACAGGGAGCTTCAGTGATTCTACGGATATTACAGAGATACCTTCAAATCCCATACGTATGCTCGATCATTGGGATAATATGGATGGCAGCATAGAAAGAGGCTACTCAGGAAATTCTTTTTTCTTTGAAAATAATGATGTTGTCATAAATGAAAGAACCATAGATTATGCAAGACTGGCAGCTTCACTCGGATTGAATGCCGTTGCGATAAATAATGTAAATGTCAAGGATGCAGCTACGGATCTGGTAAACCCCAGATTTATAGATAAGGTTGCAAAGATGGCAGATATTTTTTCCTGCTATGGTATTAAGCTCTTTTTGAGTTTAAATTATGCAATGCCTATAGAATATGAACCTCAAAGCGCAGATCCACTGGATGAAAAGGTCATTGCCTGGTGGAAAAACAAGATGAAAGAGGTATATGACGAAATTCCAAATCTCGGTGGATTCCTTGTAAAGGCAGATTCAGAGGGAAGACCGGGGCCCTTTACTTATGGGCGTACACAGGCTGAAGGAGCAAATATGCTTGCTGAAGCAATAAAGCCCTTTGGAGGTATCATAATCTGGAGATGCTTCGTTTATAATTGTCAGCAGGACTGGCGTGATCTGACTACTGACAGAGCTAAGGCGGGTTATGACTATTTTAGTTCTTTGGACGGTAAATTCGCCGATAATGTAATATTGCAGATTAAGAACGGACCTATGGATTTTCAGGTAAGAGAACCTGTTTCGCCTCTGTTTGGCGGTATGAGAAATACCAATCAGATGCTTGAAGTTCAGATAGCTCAGGAATATACGGGACACCAGATAGATGTTTGTTATCTGATCCCGTGGTTTAAGCAGATACTTGCTTTCAAAACATATTTGAACGGAGTCAATGATGAGAAATCTACCGTTGCGGAAATAGTAAGCGGAAGAGCAAGGAATGTCAGCCTTGGTGGTATTGCAGCAGTAGCAAATACCGGAAATGATGACAATTGGACAGGTAATGATCTGGCTGCGGCAAATCTTTATGGTTTCGGAAGACTGGCCTGGAATACCGATCTTGAAGCAGAAGAAATCGCAAGAGAGTGGATAAAGCTTACATTTGGAGGTATAGATAACAAGACAGAAGATGTTATAGTAGATATCCTTATGGGATCATGGCCTGCATATGAAAAATATACATCACCACTGGGGATCGGATGGATGGTAACTCCACATGACCATTACGGACCGAACATAGATGGATATGAATACGACAGATGGGGAACATATCACAGAGCCGATTGGCAGGGACTCGGTATTGAAAGAGGACCTGAGGGCACTGATTATGCAGGTCAGTACAACAGCCCAAATAGGGAGATGTACAGCAATTCAGAAACGACTCCTGAAGAATTGCTGCTCTTCTTCCATAAAATGCCCTATAAGCATGTGTTAAAGAGCGGAAAAACTATAATACAGCATATATATGATACACATTTCGAAGGATACGAAGAGGCAAAGAAGATGCAAGCCGACTGGTCTGCTTTGGAAGGAAAGATAGATAAGAGGGCTTTTGAAGAGACAGCAAAGAGGTTTGAAATGCAGGTTAAAAATGCCAGAGAATGGTGTGACATTGTTAACAGTTATTTTTATCGTAAAAGCGGTATAGATGATGAAAAAGGAAGAACTATATATTAGAGGGATAAATTATGAAACTTTCGGCTTTAATAAGTAATGGATTGGTATTACAGCGCGACAAGGAGAATTATGTTTGGGGCAGTGAATGCAGTCCTGAAGCAGTTATTGAGGTGACACTTGATGGTAAGCATATGGTAGAACATGCGGATCAAAGCGGAAGATTCAAAATAAAGCTGCCGACAGTAGCTGTCGGAGGTCCTTATGAAATGACCATATATGAGTGTGAGGCTGAGACAGTAAAGTTAGAAAATATAATGTGCGGTGATGTTTTTTTGCTTGCAGGTCAGTCCAATATGGAGATTCCGATAAGCCGATGCATGGATTTGTATGAAGAGGAAATAAAAAAGATGAATCTGCCCGGGGTACATTACTTTGAGGTGGCTAAGGAATATGCTTTTGATAAGCCGGTGGATGAACTTGAGGAGGGATTCTGGCAGGAAGCAACTCAGGAGAATATTTATCCCATGGGAGCATTGGGAATCTTCTTTGCACAGTTCCATCAGGAAAAAACAGGTGTTCCGGTAGGACTTATACAGACCGGGATAGGAGGAACACATATCGAATCTTATCTTAGTGAGGAGCATGTTATTTCCGTGGGAAAGCTACTGAGAGCAGAAGCCCTAAAGCGTGGAGAGAATGTATCATCATGTGACTGCACAAAGAATGATAGCTGTAAGGTTTGCTATGAAGCACAGCTTGAACGTGATAAGAATTCAAAGTGGATTGAGGAAACTTCAAGAGCAGAAGTTAAAGCTCAACAGGAGTGGATAGAAAAGCTTGCTTCAAAGGATACAGGAATAAAAGAGCATTGGGAGAAAAAAGAATCTCTTTACAATGAGGGGGAGGAGGAGAAAACGCTCGAAGTTCCCGGAAGATGGAAAAATATGAGTGATAATAAGGAATTGGAAGAACTAAGAGGCACCGTGTGGGTTTTAAGATCTGTAGATATCCCCAAGAATTGGCTGGATAAAGAGATAAGAGTATATCTTGGAACATTGATAGATTCCGATGAAACATATGTGAATGGTGTAAAGATCGGAGAAACAGGTTACAGATATCCACCGAGAAGATACAGAATTCCCGCAGGTGTACTCAAGGAAGGAAAGAATACGATTGTTATAAGACTGACAGCCAATGCCAGAAGTGGCGGCTTCGTTCCCGAGATGCCATATTATTTATCTTTGGGAGATGAAAAGATTTCACTTGAAGGTAAATGGCAGTTTAGAGTAGGGGCAACAATGTATAACGACTCTGAAAATCGATATGAGGAGTTTGAGGACGTCACCTTTTTCACCTGGAAACCCACAGCTCAGTACAACAGGATGATCTATCCTTTGAGAAATCTAAAATTTTCTTCTGTACTTTTTTATCAAGGTGAGAGCAATGCCAATCATGCTTGGGAGTACGAGTACCTCATGATAGAGATGGCAGCCGGCTTAAGAGAATTGTTTAAGGATGACTTGCCCTTCGGATTCGTTGAACTTCCTATGTTTGGCGGAGAAGATGTGCCTGAGGGCTGGACGGAGTGGGATGATCTTCGTGCGGCACAGGAAAGAGCAACAGCAAAAATTCCAAACAGTACTATTGCGGATATATACGATCTCGGTTTTAAATATGAGCTTCATCCACAGACCAAGAAGGAAGCTGCAAAGAGATTGTATGATAAAATGTGTGAGTTGGTTGGGTATTAAAGAGCTCTATATCAAAAGATATGGCAATTCATATGAGATTGCAAGTCTAAATGAGAAGGAGCTTAAGGAATTATTTTATGAGATCTGCAGGAAAAATGAGATAATTTGTAAACCGACGAGTGCTTTAGATTTATGAATGAGTTACCGGATAAATTTGAGCAGATGAGTTTGTTTGATCTATGATCAAGGTAAGAACATTTAAGGTGTGAAATCAGGGGGACGGGATTAGGAATGACGGCTGGTGAAGATCCGGACAGCAGGCGTAAATCCTCTCGACAATATGATCGTTCACGGAGAGGTGAAGCTTATAGTGTCGTATTAATTCTTTGTCTGTCTTTTGTAGGATTATATTCCGGTTGAACCTTTCTTCTATAAATTTGAAATAATCAGAATCGAATAAGCCAAATTGCATGCAGCGGTTCAGCTTCTTCGTACCTTTGCGTTACTATATTTCCTACTCAGCGCGATCATAAATATACTTCCGACAACCGCTGCCATCAATTCTGCAAAGACAACGGATGCCCATATACCGTCAAGACCTAAAAGCATTGGTAACAGGATCACGGCTCCCAGCTCAAACACCAGAGTCCGTAAAAAGGATATCAGTGCC
>JAILNV010000106.1 GCA_024691125.1 Lachnospiraceae bacterium
TATCGGCGGAATGAAGAGCGTGACCTTTATGATAACAGGCCAGGGTGCTTATTCTGTGATGAAATATGAGAGCGGCGTTCATCGTGTGCAGCGTGTTCCGGAGACTGAATCAGGCGGCCGTATCCATACTTCAACAATAACTGTCGCGGTTATGCCTGAGGCTGAGGAAGTGGATGTTCAGATAGACGAAAAGGATATCCGTATAGATGTTATGAGGGCTTCCGGTAATGGCGGTCAGTGTGTCAATACCACGGACTCTGCAGTAAGGCTTACTCATTATCCAACAGGTATAGTCATATATTCACAGACAGAGAAGTCGCAGCTTCAGAATAAGGAGAAAGCATTTGCCCTTCTGCGTGCGAAGCTTTATGATATTGAACAGCAGAAGGCACATGATGCGGAGGCTGAGCTCAGAAAGAGCCAGATAGGAACGGGAGACCGTTCCGAGAAAATAAGAACGTACAATTTCCCTCAGGGCAGAGTTACGGATCACAGGATAAATCTGACGCTGTACAAGCTTGATAAGGTGATGAACGGAGATATACAGGAAATACTGGATGCCTGTATTGCTGCAGACCAGGCGGCAAAGCTGCTGAAGGCATCATAAAACATATTCAGGATATGGGTTCTGTTCTGAACAGTTACACATTTATATCATAGACATAATCCCCTGCCAGTTTATCGGTGTATTCATCGTGCGACAGGGGTTTATCAAACAGATATCCCTGTATCATGTGGCAGCCCAGATCAAGAAGGATCCTTGCCTGCTCAACCGTTTCACAGCCTTCCGCAATTACATCATTTCCGAGACCTGTGACCATCGAGAGGATGGAGCGTAGAATGATCAGATCCTTTGAGTTCGGATGTGTAATATTATCTATGAATGATTTGTCTATCTTGATCACATCAACATTAAGATCCTTGATGAGGCTGAGCGACGAATAGCCTGTGCCGAAATCATCAATAGAGGTACGGATCCCGTGCTTCTTCAGCTCGTCAACAAATTTAGTGAGTGCCTCGAAATCATCCGAGGTTGCGCTTTCCGTAAGCTCTACCTCAAGATACTCGGGATTGATCCTGTATTTGGAAATGACTGATATAACATCATCGATAAGTCTTGGATTGCGCAGATTGTGTTTTGAAAAATTAACAGATACCCTTGCAGGCGTAATGCCTTTACGCTGCCAGTTCCTTATATCTTCACAGACTCTTTCCAAAACATAAAAGTCCAGATCGCAGATAAGACCTTCATCCTCCAAAACCGGTACAAACATACCGGGTGGAAGGATCTTATCGCCGCGTCTCCATCTTACTAAAGCCTCACAGCCCTCTATGTGGTTATTGAGAAGGCTGACCTTGGGCTGATAGAATACCAGATATTCCTTATGGGTCAGGGCAGTACGGAAATAGGATATTATCTCCCGGTCGTGATTTATACGTTCGAGTATATCTTCCCTGAACCATACACAGTCGGAATCAGCCACCTTTTTGGCATATGCGAGTGAAGCATTGGCACAGCTGATGGCATCTCTTATGTTGGTTGAAGGAGAAGGTATCGGATAAACGCCCGAACGGGAATGAATGGTAAGAGTCCTTATCTGATTTCCTGTTGCAGCATTTATACTGATAAGTGATATAAGCTTGAGGTACTCTTCGACATTTTCTTTTTTGATCAGCGCGACAAAATTATCGCCGCCGAATCTCGCTATTACTTCATCTTTTCCGTAGAAACCGAGGAGCTTGAGACTGTATTCCTTCAGGACTACATCACCTACCTGGCTTCCATACTGCTGATTGATGTAGTTGAAGTTCTTGAGGTTTGAAAAAATGAGAGTATAATTGTTGAGATTTCCACGCATGCTTAAGTTGTTTGAAAACTTCATGAAAAACGCATTGTTGGGAAGTCCCGTCATATAATCCGTGAACTGACGCCGGTTGAGCTGTTCTGCAAGAGTAGCCTTGACAACAAGTGAATGGATCATTTTTATAAGAAAATCAAGAGAGGTTTTGTCCTCGGGTGAGAATGAGTATCCCTTTAACGGAAAAGCCGCGAAACTGAACGTGCCCTTATCCGGGCTCCTTAAAATGCGGGAGTGCGACATATAATCGTGACCTTCGGGAGCATCATAAAGCACTCGAAGAATATTGCATTCGGCAAGCCCCTGTGAAATGGACGGAAGCTCTACACGTACCTCAAACTTGCCAAGATGAATTTCATCGGCTATATTGATAAGGGCATCAGGTATAAGATTTAGTATATCGTCCGTTGAAGCCGAGTCGACCTGCATTGCATTGAAGAAACGCAGGAAACTCTCGCTGCATAGTGTATTCATTATGTAAACCACCTGTCATTTGCTGTGCTTTATAGTAAATGATAACAGTTATCAAAGATATCCTGTGATACTATTATTGGCAGACAATTTATGAACTGTCTGATAACAGTATAACATATGATTGAAATTAGTTATATGAAAATATGTAAAATGTATTGAGTTTTTTCTGAGTACGGAAAGGAGCGGTAAATGACTGAATGGTATGATGCAGGTCGGGAAACAGTATATCTGAACGAAAGCAATAATACCCTGGCAATGATAGATCAGACTAAGCTGCCTTATGAACTGAAAACCTTAGAGCTTAAGGGTATAAAGGATATATGGGATGCAATTTATCTGCTTAAGGTAAGAGGCGCGCCGGCGATAGGAGTTGCGGCGGCTATCGGAATATATGTTGTGTCCCTTTCTGTAAATACCTCGGACAGAGATGAATTCGACAGAAGGTTTAAGGAGAACAAGGAGTATCTTAACAGTGCACGTCCGACTGCCGTTAACCTGTCCTGGGCTCTTAACCGTATGGATGCGGTACTTACGGATAATCCGGTGCTTCCGGTTCCGGATCTGCTCCAACGGCTCAGGGACGAAGCATTAAGGATTAAAGCTGAGGATACTGAAATGTGTCTTAAGATAGGAGAGAATGCCCTTTCGCTTCTTAAGAAGGGCAGCAGGCTCCTTACGCACTGTAATGCCGGCCAGCTTGCGACCACAAAATACGGAACAGCCACTGCGGCCATGTATCTGGGACATGAGAGGGGGTATGATCTTCACATCTACTGTGATGAGACGCGTCCGCTTCTTCAGGGGGCGAGACTGACGGCATATGAGCTCATGGCAGCAGGTATGGATGTTACTCTGTGCTGTGATAATATGGTTGCTTCGCTTATGAGGCAGGGTATGATAGATGCCGTGCTTGTCGGATGCGACCGCGTAGCGGCCAACGGAGACGTTGCGAACAAGATAGGAACCTCGGTGGTAGCGACTGTGGCGAAAAGGTATAACGTTCCGTTCTATGTATGCGGACCGACATCGACCATAGATCCGATGACTAAGACAGGGAATGATATTGTGATAGAACAGAGACCTGCTGAAGAGGTGACGGAAATGTGGTACGAAAGGCGCATGGCACCTGAAGGCGTTAAGGTGTATAATCCGGCCTTTGATATAACGGATAACGAGCTCATTACAGCTATAATAACAGAACGCGGCATATACCGCGCTCCGTATGATTTCTGACACAGAGAGGTTCTTTTGGCTCCCGTTAGGTTACTAAACGGTTTTTTCCGTTGTATTTACCGGTGTAGAGCTTCT
>JAILNV010000154.1 GCA_024691125.1 Lachnospiraceae bacterium
TCCCCCTGTCAATGCCTTGGCCATTTCAAGGATTCTGTCGGAAGTATTCTTTACTCCATAGAAACCGTCTTCGGAAATGGCTTTCTTAGCCTCCTCCTTTGCAGCGGATGAAACCGTGAATTTACCGCTTGCAAGGAAGCGCCATATACTGTCTTCGTCATCACCGTTAGCTGCTTTGAAAGCAGAGAACTGGCCGGACAGGGTATCATGAACCATATCCATCAGTTT
Organism: Lachnospiraceae bacterium; assembly: GCA_024691125.1. Taxonomy (GTDB): domain Bacteria; phylum Bacillota; class Clostridia; order Lachnospirales; family Lachnospiraceae; genus UBA2868. The sequence continues at coordinate 229 of JAILNV010000154.1, forward strand.
CTGTTTCTGTGCATCCTGATCGGCCTTAAGCTGCTCTACAAGAGCCGTATTCGGCTTTTTGTAGATTGATGGTTTGGCCGCAGCCTGAGATGCTTCGGAGCTTTTTTCGTATATGACACCTGTTTCTGCCGCTTTCTGTGCAGAGGAAGAGGAGGAAGTATCTTCGGTTTTCTTTTCGTTTGTGGATTTCTTCACGGAATTGTATGCCTGATATGCATCAACCTGTGAATATCCCTGAATTCCGTTCACACTCATAGTTATCCCTCCTTGGATTGATCATAAGGTTATACTTATGACGGTTTGAAAGTTATGAAACCATATATTATTCTCTGATTTTTGCTTCTCTGAAGGAAAATATATCGGATAATAATAGGTTTCATTGTTTATATCGGTTTAATTTATATTTATATTAGCTTTTTTTTAAAATCAATGTTATGATTTTATTATAGATTGTATACAGAATACAATCCTATATTGAACTATTAAAAGGGGTGTAAAATGGACAGAATCGTTATGCATGCTCCTGCAAAGATCAACCTTTCACTTGATGTTACAGGAAGAAGAGACAACGGATATCATGATGTACGTATGGTGATGCAGCAGATAGGCCTGTCGGATGAGATAATTATAGAAAAGACTGAGAACAGTTCATTTAAGCAGGATATCGAAAAACCATGTATAATTGTGGAAACCAATTCGATGACTCTACCGGTCAATGAGGATAACCTGGTATTTAAAGCAGCTCATCTTATAATGAAGGAATGCAGTATCGGAACAGGCATACATATATTTATAGATAAGAAAATACCGATAGCTGCAGGTATGGCAGGTGGCAGTACGGATGCTGCAGCCGTGCTTAAGGGAATGAACAGAATCTTTGACTGCGGGCTTACGGATGAAAGGCTGAGAGAGCTGGGAGTTAAGATAGGAGCCGATGTTCCATACTGTATAATGGGCGGCACTGTTTTGGCAGAGGGAATAGGTGAGGTGCTGACACCGCTTCCCAATATGCCCGGATGTATTATCCTTATAGCCAAACCAGGAATAAGTGTTTCAACAGGTTATGTGTATACAGAGTATGACAGTCTTAAGGATAAGAAGCATCCTGATGTAGATGGGATGACAGCGGCAATCAAAGAGGGAGACATACAAAAGATATCGAAATTGTTGGGTAACTCACTGGAGGGAGTAACACAGGAGAAATATCCCGTCATAAAGATAATAAAAGGGATTATGTTGGGTAATGGAGCGATGGGAGCACTCATGAGTGGAAGCGGACCGACAGTTTTTGGATTGTATGATGACAATACTAAAGCAGATGAGGCAGCCAGGATGATAATGGCAGAAGAACTTGCTCAAGATGTTTTTATTACCGAACCGTATAATAAAGAAGAATAGAAATAAGCATACGAAAATATTTTTCATTTGATAACAGTAGGGAGAGTAGAAATGAAAGAATCTGATCTTAAATTATTATCCGATGAGTACCTTCCTTTAAGAGATGTTGTATTCAATACGTTAAGACAGGGAATATTAAGGGGCGACTTAAAACCCGGAGAAAGGCTTATGGAAATTCCGCTTGCCGCTAAGCTTGGCGTATCAAGGACTCCTATCAGGGAAGCTATCCGAATGTTGGAGCTGGAAGGCCTTGTAACTATGATTCCACGTAAGGGTGCGGAAGTGGCGTGGATAAGCAAGCAGGATTTAAGAGATGTTCTAGAAGTAAGGAAGTCATTGGATTCTCTTGCTGTAAGTCTTGCTTGTGACAGGATAACGGAAGAAGAAAAGGAAGCTCTTAAAAATGCCGAGGATGAGTTTGAGCATTCAATTGAAAAAGGGAATGCAACCTCGATCGCGGAAGCAGATGTGTGCTTTCATGATGTGATCCTTAGGGCAGGGAAAAACGGAAGGCTGATGCAGATGATAAACAATCTGGCAGAGAGAATGTACAGATACAGGCTCGAATATATTAAGGACAGCAGAAATCATGCCCGCCTTATAGAAGAACACAGGAAAATAATAAAATACATTATAGAAGGCGATAAGGCCAATGCATGTGATGCCATTGAAACACATATAGACAATCAGGAGAAGAATGTGATCAGTCATCTGGAGCTGTAAAACAGCAGGGAACAGTCTTGCAATTACATATGATTAAGTATACAATCCTTATAGTTGTCCTTACAGGAGGCATATTATGAAAAAGGATGTATTGATCACCATATCAGGAATACAGTCAGATAAAAACAGAGAATCTGATAAGATAGAACTTGTTACAAGCGGAAGTTATTATAAGAAGAATAATAAGCATTACCTCTTATATGATGAGATTTTCGGGGAACAGGAAGAAGTAACGAAAAATATTGCAAGATTTGATTCGGATGAGTTCCATATCACAAAGAGTGGTTTTACCAATGTTGATATGTCATTTGAACAGAATAAGAGAAATATGACCAACTACATCACTCCTTACGGAAGCATGCTGTTGGGTGTTGATGCAAGCAGGGTTGATGTGGTTGAGAATGATGAAAGCATACAGGTAGATATAGCATATTCTTTGGATGTAAATTATGAACATATAGCAGACTGTACGCTGCATATGGATATACAGTCAAGGGACGGCAGCGAAGAGATCATATTAAGCTGAGAATCCGAAAAAGCTAAACCAATAATTTAATAATATAAGGAGAAAAGGCATGAAGGTAAGAAAAGCGATCATACCGGCAGCAGGTCTAGGTACGAGATTCCTGCCGGCAACAAAAGCACAGCCGAAGGAAATGCTTGCGATAGTGGATAAGCCCACTATCCAATATATAATTGAAGAAGCTGTTGCATCCGGAATACAGGATATCATTATTGTTACCGGTCGGAATAAGAGATCTATAGAGGATCATTTTGACCGTTCTATTGAGCTGGAACTGGAGCTTGAAAAAAGCGGCAAGCAGGAAATGCTTGATATGGTAAGGGAAATATCCGAAATGGCAAATATCCACTATATAAGGCAGAAGGAACCAAGAGGTCTTGGTCATGCCATACTTACAGCAAGGCATTTCATAGGAAATGAGCCTTTTGCCGTACTTCTGGGTGATGATGTGGTTGTTGCCAAGCAGCCATGCATCGGTCAGATGATCGATGTTTACAATGAATATAAAACATCGGTCCTTGGTGTACAGAAGGTAGCGCATGAGGTTGTTAACAAGTATGGTATAGCAGACTGTAAGCTTATCGATGATAGAGTATACAAGGTAAAGGATCTTGTTGAAAAACCGGCTGTTGAGGATGCTCCATCCGATATAGCGATTCTCGGAAGATATATTATAACTCCTTCGATCTTCTCATATCTTGAGACTCAGGATGCCGGAACGGGTGGAGAGATACAGCTTACGGACGCATTAAGACGTATGTCGAAGGATGAAGCGATGTATGCATATGATTTCAAAGGTCACAGATATGATGTGGGCACAAAATGCGGATTTATACAGGCTAATGTGGAATTTGCATTGAGAAATCCCGAGATCAAGGATGAGATGCTTGAATATTTCAAAGCTCTCAATGAAAATATGGATGAGATGCTCGGTTATGAGTAACAGTTTGGAGCAGCGTATAGCATATATAATAAAGAAAGAAAAGGACGGAGATCAACCGTCCTTTTCCGCTGTATTCCTTATTTTATTGGTTTTGCGCCTGCTTTTTCCTGAAGCTTTTCAACTGCCTGCTTGAATTTGCTCTTAGGCTTTTCCTCAACCTTGGCGTTGCCGCCTCTAAGACCCTTTACATCCACCATGTA
>JAILNV010000156.1 GCA_024691125.1 Lachnospiraceae bacterium
GAGATGATAATCCTTAACATCACCGACATACTGATAAGAGCTTATCTGATAATCACTGAAAACATCCTCCGGCTGTTCATACCATGTCATGGCAAGGAGGTTATCATCCGAGTAGCTTCCGCGGTCATGGGCAGACGCATAGTCTTCCCTTGTATTTATTATGATGCTTCCGTCGTCAAGCTTATCGATGGGAGCTACATGAAGACCGGGATCCAGACTCCTTGAGATGAGGGCCGCATTGAAATCGTTAACAAAGAATACCGTATCTATTCCGTTCTCCCTTGCATAAGACAGGACTTCCCTCACGCCCTGCAGATCAACATAGGTCTGCCATATTTTCTCCATGGCATTGAAGTTACATACGCCAAGAGTTAAAAATGTCAGCACAGATACCACGAGGAAGGTACACTGCCTTAGAAGCTCTCTCTTTATTTTTTCCATATATGTAAGCATAATTGGTGCCGAAAGCAGAAGCGGAACAAATCCGGGGAGCAGATATCTTTCGGGAAATCCCCAGGTACTGTCATGACTCTCTGTCAGGCCAAGGATCGCACAGTTCCAAAGATATATTATTGTCAGATAACGAAGTGCACTCGAATATTCTTCATCCTTAAAGGCATGCTTTAGGTTAAAGATGATCATAATGATAATAAGAAATGCATACGCTGTAAGGATCAGCTGGAAAATGCCTTCTTTAGTGAAGACATCCGGATCGGTAAGTCCTATGAAAATGCAAAAGTGCCCCCAGATCACACCGATAAAATTGTCAACGAGGTCTCTTACATATACAAGCTTATAGCCTGTTTTATTAGGTACAAAGCCTTTCATTCTTGCGTATCCCATACCGGCTCCATAAGAAGCGAAGGTTACAAGGATCACGGCAACCTTTGATCTTTCTATATGGCGCAGTCCCTCGGGAGAGAGGATCACATCCAGGGCATAACACAGGATGGCAGGCAGAAGAGCCACAAGAAGTGTATAAGTGCCTCTTGAAAAAGCGGTCAGTACTGTAAACAGCGCATAGATAACAAGCATCGCAAAATAACGGAAACTTTCCTTCCTGTTTTTTGTTTCGGGCTTTTTATACAAAAAGAGATCGATCGCCAGCACTGTTACCAGTATACATACATTATAGAAGCTGCATTCGAAGAAGAGCATATTCAGATACTGAGCCAGTCCGAGACGGTAAGGAATCAAATACAGAAGCAGACCCGCATAACGGTACAGATCCCTTACATTAAGCCGTTTTAAAAGATCATTCATTATAAGAAGAGTAAGCAGCAGGAAGATAATGTTGCTTATTCCGTATGCAAGAAAAATATCATGAGTCAGTCCGTATAAAGGAAGAGCCAGAATACAGGAAGTATCCAGATGGAAGAAGGTCTCCTCCTGATAATTCGGTATGACAAGCTTCTTCTGTTCCCACATATGTATCGTATGGCTGTAAAGCATGGAAGCATCATGTTCGACAAAGTCATGACATTTAAACAGATTGATCCAGACGATAAAGATTATCTGGATCCAGAGAACTGCCAGTAAAATATATGTTAATTTCTTATTTGATAATGCTCTGCTCTCACTCATGTATATAACTCCTCGCATCTGTTTTATGAATAGAAATATACCATTTTTGTAATATGGCTTCAAGGTCTTTGATTGATAAACCCTGTTATCTGTGATACATTAGTATGAGGATTTTCAGATGTTCAGGCGTGAGAGCATTAATACTCATACCGGACGGCCGGTATTCTGAGAGGATTAAGTGAGTAAACTTAAACTGTTTGTGGAAAACTTTATCATATATGGTCTCGGCGGGATGATCAACAAGCTTATCCCGCTTATTATGATTCCGATAATCACAAGACTTATGCCTGATTCGACCTTTTACGGAATATCCGATATGGCCAATACCATTGTTTCCTTCGGAACGGCGATAGCAGTCATGGGAATGTATGACGCGATGTACAGGATGTTTTTCGAGAAGGAGGAGATGGAATATAAAAAGAAGGTCTGTTCAACAACACTTGTGTTTGTCATATTCACGGCAGCTGTAACAGGGATTCTTATCGTACTGTTTAAGGATATTATGTCGGAGAGATTCCTGGGATCGGCTCAGTATTCATTTATAATATATCTGGTTGCGTTTAATGTATTTATTGACGCTGTGAATACCGTGGTGGCATCACCCACCAGGATGCAGAATCACCGCAAGACTTATCTTGCCACCAATTTCACCGGTCCGTTTCTTTCCTACAGCATGTCGATCATACTGCTTATGAAGGGGCATTATCTTATTGCCATGCCATTGGGGCTTGTGATATCTTCTGTTACTATCAATGTGACCTATCTTATTATAAACAGAAGCTGGTTCTTTCCCCGCCTGTTTGACGCAGAGCTGCTGAAAGTCATGCTTCCTATCGGTATCCCGATGGCTGTTAATATACTTACCTACTGGGTATTTAATTCATGCGACAGACTGATGATCACCAACCTGATCAATGTAGGTGAATCGGGTGTTTATGCTATTGGATCCAAACTCGGACATGCCAGTCAGCTGGTTTATACGGCTTTCGCGGCGGGATGGCAGTATTTCGCCTTTTCTACCATGAAGGAGGGTGATCAGGTGGAATCCAATTCCATGGTATTTGAATATCTTGGCGTTGTGTCGTATGTGATAACCATGTTTGTCTGTGCTTTCAGTTATGATATTTTCAGACTGCTGTTTACGGAGGAATATCTCAGGGGATATATTGTAGCACCGTATCTTTTTCTGGCACCGCTTCTGCTTATGCTGTTTCAGGTTATTGCAAACCAGTTTCTTGTAATTAAGAAAACATGGCCCAATATGCTCATATTGATCGCAGGTGCGCTTATGAATGTCGGACTTAATTATTGTCTGATCCCGGTAATGGGCATAGAAGGAGCGGCGATAGCTACACTGGCAGGATATGTTGCGGCTCTGCTTATTGCATCCATAGTCCTTGTAAGGATGAAGCTTCTCAGGATATCCGGGAGATTTATTATTGCTACGACAGTTATGGCAGCGGTTATGCTTGTCTGGAGATTTGAATTTACGGACAGAATGTTACCTATGATAGTAACCGCTGTTGCGGGAGGCGCCGTTGTAGTGTTATTATATATTAAGGATCTTAAGATGCTGTATGGTATTGTGATGAAGAGAGGATCATGATATGACAAAGCTTGCTATAGTTGTACCATGCTATAATGAGCAGGAGGTACTTCCTGATACAAATAAACAGCTGACAGAGCTGCTGAATGGGCTGGTTGATGGTGGGAAGGTGTCTGAAGACAGCTTTATACTCTATGTTAATGATGGCAGCCGTGATGAAACATGGAGTATAATAGACCGGTTCGCCCATGAATACGGAGCTGTACAGGGGCTTAAGCTGGCCGGTAACGTAGGTCATCAGAATGCGTTGCTGGCAGGACTTATGACAGTAAAGGATGAGGTTGACGCAGCCATATCAATCGATGCCGATCTTCAGGATGATATCGGGGTTATAACGGAAATGGTAGATAAGTTCGAAGCAGGATGTGACATTGTCTATGGTGTCAGAAGTGTCAGGAAGACGGACACATTCTTCAAACGTTTCACGGCCGAGAGCTTCTATAAGCTTATGATATTTATGGGGGCCAAAAGTATATATAATCATGCGGATTACCGGCTTATGAGTTCACGCGCTCTTGACGGTCTGTCTCAGTTCAAGGAAAGGAATCTGTTTCTCCGGGGTATAGTTCCCACAATAGGATACAGATCGGACTGTGTGTATTATGAGAGAAAAGAGAGAAAAGCAGGTGAGTCGAAGTATCCGTTTGGAAAGATGCTTTCGTTTGCCTTTGATGGTATTACCTCGTTCAGTATAAAACCCATGTCATATATAATGGGAATAGGTGTGTTCCTGATACTTTGCGCCATTGTATTTGCCATATATTCGTTTCATTCATACCTTACGGAAAATGTTGTAAGGGGATGGACATCGATCGTGCTTTCGCTTTGGTTTATTGGCGGTCTGGTCCTGTTCTCTGTCGGAATGGTGGGACAGTACATAGGAAAGATATATATGGAGGTCAAGGAGAGACCGCGATATATTGTGGAGTGCAGGGAGACCGGTTCGGGAAATGTTTAAAGGCGCTTTTTATTATGAGGATGGAAGAGAGCATGAAGGCGGTAGCGATATCAGGCTGTACCGGCGCGATAGGTATAGCGCTTATTAACAAATGTATAGAGAATAATGTCAAGGTTATTGCATATGTCAGACCTGATTCCAAGAGAAGAGACAGCATTCCCAGGCATGACCTCGTGAAAATATCTGACTATGATATTAAGGAATTCGCCAAAATGGCGCGGCTGTCGGGAATGGTAAAGCTCCCGGAAGTCGATGCTTTCTATCATTTTGCATGGGCAGGTACAATCGGTGGGGGACGTAATGACACAGATCTGCAGACAAGCAACATTCAGTATACGCTGGATGCTGTCAGGCTGGCAGCAGCCATGAAGGCAGAGGTCTTTATAGGTGCCGGCTCCCAGGCCGAGTATGGCAGAGCGGACGGTGTGCTTACCCCGGATACCCCTGTCAATCCTGAGAACGGTTATGGCGCGGCCAAATTGTGCGCAGGACAGCTTAGCCGGATACTGTGCGGTCAGCTTAAGATAAAGCATGTGTGGGCCAGGATATTAAGCGTATACGGTCCGTACGACGGTGAAGATACCATGATAATTTCAACGATCCGGAAGCTGCTTAAAGGAGAGAAACCGGCGCTCACCGGAGGTATGCAGACTTGGGATTATCTTTACAGTAAGGATGCGGCTGAGGCTTTGTACCGTATAGGAGAGGCATCTCTTAATACGGCCGGTGGTGACGGCAGTGCAGAGACGGATAATACAGACAGGAATATGAACGGAAGGATATACTGTCTTGGTTCAGGTCAGGCATATCCCCTTAAGAATTATATTAAGATACTGCGTGATACAATAGATCCCGGACTGGAGCTTGGTTTTGGTGAGATCCCGTATTCGGATAAACAGGTTATGAAGCTTCAGGCGGACATTTCACGTCTTACGGAGGATACGGGTTTCGTTCCGGGGACTCCGTTTCAGACCGGCATAAAGGAAACTGTTGAATATGTAAAGAGAACCATGTAAATATATCTGCAGGGTCATGGTATGCCATAGCCGCCGATGGTTTTATCCAGGACTGAATCATAAACATGGAAATAAAGCTTATCCTGAGGCATTTCTTCAGTCTCATAAGAGGTCACGCACTGATAGCCTGCAGATCCGTTCGTTCTCACACAGGTGCGGCCGGCTCCGCCATCTTCTGTTTCCCGAAGATACATAAGGCGTCTGTTGCCATCGGAAAAACCTATTCTGAAATTCTGATCATGGGATGAAAAGATACACTGCCCGGAATTAAGGACATAGGCTCCGGAGCCTGTCAGCATATCTGCATCAAGTCCAAGCGGTTCAAGATACTGTATAAGAGAGGGATCTGATAACCCGGTATATTCCGGAGGCACCGAACAGAAGATTACGAGATTTTCATTGTTTAACAGATCAAGATATTTCCCATTGGCGCCCTCTGATGCCGCCATAAGGATGTTGTAACGAAGAGTATCCTGGCGCTGGTAAAGAGCGTTTGCATCCCAGGATGAATACAGATCATCTCCTCTGTGATCGGACAGATCATAGTTGTCTTTAAGGTACTTTCCCAGATAAGATGTGAATTTAACATTACCGCTTCTGTTAAGGTGAAGAACCTCGGCGAAATCTGTACTGAAGTCAAGCCCCATTTCATCATACAGTTTATTGAAATCAATGTAAGGAACACCATATTCATCGGCAATATCAAATATCGTATTGTACTTTTCCTGTTCTTCTGCTGTCTCAATAACATATGGCGAGGAAATAAAAAGCAGAGGTATATTCCGGGTCTTCAAATATTCAATTATCATGCGGAGATATTTTTCTTCTTTTTCCGTGATCTCTGCGCGCCCGTTTATCCCGGATACATCATGTACTTCAAAGGGGATCGTGGTTTCTCTTGCGTCAAATCCCTTATAACTTACATCGGCAGAGTAGTTCATGAAATCTTCTTCACTCAGTTCCTTATATTTGCCATGAGTAGAGTTAAGAGCAACAAGAAGTCGCGGAAATGAATCCTTAAGAACGCTTATTTTAATCGATTCGTATCTGTTGGGATTTCTTCTGATCCCGTAGTTATTGGTTATGACCCAGTTCTCCGGCTGATAGTCGGTGGGACGTATTCCGGGCGTTGTGATATCCAGAATAACGACTTCGGGCTTCTGGGTCTTCAGTCCCTCCACTATATAATGATAGCTGTTCCAGAAGGGCTGCTCGGCTGCCGCAAGGTCAAAAGCGGATATGCCGTATTCATCCCACAATACTCCCGTATTAACATGGCAGAAGATATGCGAACTTCCGATAAAGAGAGCGTCAACGGTGTTTTTCGGCTGTTTATAATATGCCTGCATCTGGGAAATCCCATCCTTTGATTTGAGCAGCAGTATGTGGTCAAGGGTTAAGAAGGTCACAGAAAAAGCTGCAAGGATCATAACCAGCTTTATTATATTGGTTCTTTTTGTATTACTGAAGAGTCTGCCTGACATATAAATCCCTTCCTGATAAATGCAGAGCCGCATATTCTTTGTATAATGGTTTCCAATATTGCATGACTCACCTAAAAACGGCCGTATATAAAATCGGACGAATTGAATTCCGAACCGTAATGTCCCCAGCAGATTATCATGATAAAGAGAACAAGGAACAAAAGAAGCCGGAATATAAAGTTCTGCTTTCTTATTAACTTACGTACATGCTCCA
>JAILNV010000205.1 GCA_024691125.1 Lachnospiraceae bacterium
AGAAGCAGGATTTATGCTTCCTCAGAGCGGAAACGCACATGAACTTCTGGAATGGCTTAAAGCAGAACCTCCCGGTCCGGACTTCCCTGTAGAAACAGCAAATAAGTTATTGAGTATAATACCTAATAATGATATTAAAGATACAGAAAGAAAAGGAGATACGATCATGGCAAAATGGAGATGTACAGTATGCGGTTATATTCATGAAGGAGAGCAGCCCCCCGAACAGTGCCCTGTTTGTAAACAGCCTGCAGATAAGTTTGAGAAGGTAGAGGAGACGATCAATAATAACCCTTGAAGCAAAGTATCCAGAAATGGAATATAACTAAACCAATGAAAATTTCAGTTTTTCTCACTAGTGGGGTATTAAAATTTCCATTAATTGAGATATAAAATAGAATATTGTAACCTTTGAAAAGCTTGAAAAGAGTATAAAGGCGCAGGTAAAGTCGCTTCGTACCGCAACTGATAGTACGAGACAATATATTCAGGCCGATATAGATGAGATGGCAAAAGAAATTGAAGAAAAGAAAAAGGTATTACATAAGCTTGGGATCGCTTATTACTTTTGCTTGTCTCATCACTAAGAATGCAAAATGCAAGGCGTAGGGAATAAAGCGGTAGCACATTAAACCAGAAGATATTCTTGTAGAGCATTTTTAGAGGATGCATATAATCATGCATAATTATTAAGAACTTACTGCGAAACAAGATGTAGTGGTGCATACCTTTGGAAGAATTAACAACGTTAGATTTTTATCTTGCGATATAACGTGCCAACTGTGTTTAGAAAAATCGCAATATTTCTAACTAAGAAAATTTCAGTTTTGCTAACAATTTAATAATGTAACCCAAGCGGTACTGTATTTTGGCGAATACAGTACCGTTTGATTAATTTGTAAATGTGTAAAGCTTAGATACAACAAATAGTCGTCATACTATGACTGTTTAAATGCTTTCTTAAGAAACAACTAGGATCCTTACTTTATATGGGTCTCTTAATAATTTCTGAGTTTTACAGTTAATCCATTTCGGAGAAAGATTAAAAACTCGATAATCAGCATAATTGCTGTTCATCCTAGTAAACCTCTCACACTATAATAGTGAGTTCGATTATCGATGCTCATTGTGAACAAATATCGTTCCATACGGTCATACGAGACCTGATAAGGGAAAATATAAGGGAAGAGAAAATTGGTAACACGAAACAAAACAATATGGCGTCGGGTTGTTGAAATGCGATTATGAAGCACCCGCAGTTGTCTGATGTATGTCGGATGGCTGCGGGCTTTTTTGTCGCAAGCAATGAATTCGACTAAAAGTCGAAAAAATGTTGACAAAAGTAAAATGGGGTTGTATTATAAAATCGACCGTCGGTCGAAAATAACATTTTAGTGACCCACTAAAGTATGGGTTAAGGCAAGTGAGGATTTGGATATGAAAAAGGGAGAAAGAAGAAAACAGGAACTTCTAAAGATTGCATACCGGATGTTCATAGAAAAAGGCTATGAAAATACAAGTATAGATGAAATCATTGCTGAGGCCGGTATTGCAAAAGGAACTTACTATTATTATTTCGAGAGTAAGGAAGCAACTTTAGAAGCTGTCATTGACATGATGATAGAGGAAGAGGTCGGCAGAGCTAAAGAGGCTCTTGAGACTTCTTTGCCGGTACCAAAGAAGCTGGTTTCGGTGATTTATTCTTTTCGACCTGCACAGGACGAGCAGGGCATTGTGAACGCTCTTGATGCGAAGGAAAACATCGTTATGCACGAGAAGGTAAACAGAAGAATCGTGGAAGAGGCTGTTCCCCTTCTGACAGAGGTTGTGGAGGAGGGGATTTCCCAAGGGATATTTGAATGCACCAATATAGAGAAAAGAGTTAAGATGCTGCTTATTATGAGTCAGCATATGTTTGATGACGGGATTTTTACCGGCAGAGATGTAGAAGTATATGTAGACATGGTTGAAAAGATACTCGGAGCTAAGAGTGGAACCATGAACTTTATTACTGAATTGATATCAGGTGGTGTGTATGTACGGACGGATGATAATCAATGATATAAAAACAAACAGACTTGTTTCTGCTGCGACTTGCATCTTTATGGCGGTAACGGCGATGCTGCTCGGACTGTCAATACTGCTTTACCTGAGCCTTTCGGATTCTATAGATTCTCTGATGAGCAAAGCCGGGACTCCTGATTTCCTTCAGATGCATACGGGTGAATTGGATGAAGATCAGCTTTATGATTTTATGCGCCGGAGAGATGATGTAGAAGCAATGCAGATCTGTGCATTTCTGAATCTTCAAAACAGTCAGATATCGATTGGAGACAAGTCTTTGGAGAATAATATGCAGGATAACGGACTTAGCTGTCAGAACAGTTCGTTTGATTATCTTGTAGATGCGCATAATGAGGTAATATACCCATCTGAAGGAGAAGTATTCGTGCCTGTTTGTTACAGGAAGGAGTATGGAATTTGCGTCGGAGATGTAATGCGCATAGGAACGGAAAAACTGACTGTTGCGGGATTTCTGCGTGATTCGCAGATGAATTCAATGATGGCTTCTTCAAAGCGTTTTTTGGTCAGCGAGGAAGACTATGAAAGACTTAAGCCTCTCGGAAGTGAAGAATATTTCATCGAGTTCAAACTGAAGGAGGGATGCAACATCAATTCTTTTGCTACGGATTACAAGGATGAGGGACTTCCGGACAACGGTCCCACGATTACATATCCTTTGATCAGGATGATAAATGCACTTTCGGACGGAATGATGATACTCGTTATATTGCTTGTCGGAATAGTTGTACTGCTCATCTCAATATTATGTATCAGGTACATTATCCTGACTCAGCTTGAAAAGGATAAAACCGGGATTGGAATGATGAAAGCGATAGGGATTTCAAGACATGATATAGGGAGACTCTATCTGTCAAAATATCTGATCCTGTCATTAACCGGATGCATAATCGGCGTTACTTTGGCAATGATCATAGCAAATCCGGTCAGCTCACAGACGAGAGAGTTATATGGTGATTCCGGACACAGTGGATTGATATATGTATGCATGATACTCGGAGCGATTGCTGCGGAAGGGATGATCCTACTGTCGGTGTACCGAATACTTTGCAGGGCTGAAAAAATATCTGCAACGGATGCTCTGTTTGGGAGAGGGACTTTCGGGAAAAGGAAGAATCTTTGGATACCTGCAATGATTATTACTGCGGCGGCGGTGTTTATGATACTCGTGCCGTGGAATATGAAGAGTACGATTGAAGACCCTGAATTTGCCACATATATGGGCATTGGCGAGAGTCAGATCCGTATTGATATCAGGCAGACTGAGAATGTCAGAGATACTGCTATGTCTATAATTGAAGATATAGAAAGTGACGATAGGGTTAGTGACTATGTGCTGATGGAGACCGGTTCATATAGGGCAACTCTTCCGGATGGATCGTCTTATAATCTGATGATTGAAAACGGGGATCATAGCAAATTTCCGGTGAGATACATTGAAGGCAGATATCCCGAAAACGATAGAGAGATAGCGTTGTCGATCCTTAATGCCGAAGAGATGGGTGTAAAGCCGGGTGAAACGGTTATAGTCCATAGATTGATGAACAATGG
>JAILNV010000207.1 GCA_024691125.1 Lachnospiraceae bacterium
TTGAGCTCCAAAATCCGCATAAAACCGACAAGAAATGAACTTTCCATATGAAAAAATGAACGATATTCAGTTGTCATGGAACATGGTTAACATTTAGCTACCGTTGACGCCGTTGTAAATACTTTTGGCGACTTAATCATAATATTATATATACATACGTGACAAAAAAGAAATACTATCTTAGAAAGGAGATAAGTAGTAATGAACAAGTTGACTTTGGAAAAAGCATTACTGGCCGGCGTAGTTGTGGCTATGATCGTAGTAAAGGGTACAGTTTTAAGAGGAGTTGAAGTTGAAGCCAGGGCTTCCAAGTATGGTCCTGTACCGGTTGAACCGGTTCAACCGAGGCAGATGACGGAAGAGGAAAAAGAAGCAGCGGAGGAGAGATCATCAAATGACCGTGCAAGGGTTCTTGCTGCAGAGCATGAAGCAGGTATGGCAAACGGAACAGCTGGAGAGGCTCTGGCACCTGAAATTAATGGTAGTCGATCCACGGTGAAAGGATGTTATAATACACGTAAATCCGGAATGTCTTTTTCCGTTAGTGGCGAAGGGGGAGACGGGGCGAGAGGTATAACGTACAACCCTGTTGATTTTGCTGTTGGTCTTGGTCCTAACGAAGAAAACTACGCATATATTATGGATTCACAGTGCGGAGATGCTGCTAAAGCGGTTCTTAATGCTGAGGCTGTGAGTCACGGATATCCTGCCGGTGGTCCTGTCATTGACATAAATATTGGTAAGAAAACTGAAGCAGGAACAATAACATATCCGTCTGAATTCAATAATAATGGTGTAATAGGAGTTAGTTATAAACTCCCCTCCGGCTATCTTATGCCCGGATATGAACCGGCATTTATTTGTTTATTGCCTGATGGGTCGACAGAGATAGGTCCTAATATGCATTTTGATTTTATTGTATCAAATAGAGAAACAGGTTTATTATTTGTAGACCATCCTGAGGGAGTCTATATGCTCACCCAGGTTCCGGAAGGTAGTCTTAAAGCATTACATGATGCTAAGTTCCAGAAAATGTTATCTTTTTCCTTTTATTGTAACAGCCAATTTTAATGATGAAATAATCTTGATCAATACATAATTTGCATAAAAGGCGGGCAGTCTCGTAAGCGGGATTGCCTGCTTTTAGGTAAATCTATTATGAATGAAAAATTATCCACCACAAAAAAACGGACAATACAATATTTCCTGATTTCTGCCGTGATAACGAGCATCTTAACGATAGTTTCCGTTATTAAAGCTCAGGGTATATTTTTTCCGACAGATGAATTCGGATACTGGAGTAATGCCGCATCTATACTGGGAATAGACTGGTCGAATGTAACGGCCGGTATGAGCAGTTACGCTCCCGGATACAGCCTTTTGCTTGTTCCCATAATGGCTCTTGGCAAAAATCCGGTTGTTATGTATATGGCAGCGCTTATACTCAACGGATTACTGCTGCTTCTAAGCACATTTCTGTTTATGAGACTTATCACGATCATCTATGGTGAGCCCGGGATATGGGTAATACCGTGCTTTTTATTTCCTGCATATCTTGTATATATGAGCTACACTATATCAGAAGTCCTTCTTTATGCTCTTTTCCTTGAACTGTGCTGCGTGATGGCAAGGATATCCGGTGGTGAAAGAAAAGTATTGCTTATATGCTGCGGTGTGCTTGTAGCGGCTCTTATGGTTTCAGTGCATTACAGAACTGTCGGGATACTGGTCGTTTATGTTTTCGTATGTTTTTTGAGCAGCCGGGGAAGAATTGTTTCCGGAAAAAAGAGCATGATGATCTCGGCCATTGTACTCTGTTTTTTGTTTGCGGCTATGGTATTTTACAGTCGCACAGGAGGAAGTATAGGCAATAAGGATTATGATCCTGCGTTCTTTTCTGATCTTATACTGGGTGCAGCCGGAAAGATATTCTATACAGGCGCTGCCACCTTCGGAACAGGGCTCATTGGTTTGGCTGAAGTGTACAGAAGGCGCAAAGAGCCTTTTGGTTTGTTTATTTTATTGTCGTTTGTGTATATGGTAATACTTGGATCATTCTACTTTTGCGGGGGAACACGAATGGATCAGCCGGTATACGGAAGATATGAAGAAATGTTTCTCCCTCTTCTTATGTATTTTGGCATAAGGAATATGTCGGACAGAAATAAAAGGCCGGAAAGGGAAGAAGGAAAAGCGCTGACACGTGCGATGATCTTTATGGGGATCACAGCGCTTATGCTTACCCTGTATATAACTTATCTTGGAAAAACCGAATATGTTGCTGATTTTGTCAACGGTATTGACTGGATGTTCGGGATGGGAATGCCAAAGGTGTCAACAGTTTACATAACACCGTTTGTAATAACATCGATAATGCTGGTTCTCCTGGATAAAGCATTACAGAAAGAAAAATTGAGAGAAGTTTGTGCTGCTTGTTTTTCCTGTATATTTATTGTATCTGCTGTCTTTCTTTCATATAAGCATGTCTGGCGTTATCAGGATGCAGATGCTGCAGACAGGATGCTGGCAGAGAGAGCAGAAGCTTTTTTTGATGATGGCCGGGAGTTGATATTTCTTAACTCACCTTATAATGATTATGTAAACCTATTGCAGTTCTGGTTCAAAGATAAGCGCATTAATATTATAGAGGGTCTGTCTCCGGAAGCGTTTCAAACTCCGGAGAATGCGGTTGTTATCACTTATGCTGATTACGAGTGTGATGATCAGCTTAGCGAACGGTATGATGACTGCATGTCGTCTGTTCATTTCAGAATGTATTCCAACATAACAAATTGACTCATTTCGTAGCTATATTCAAAGGACACAGGATTTGGTATAATACTTTAAGGTAACTAATCAGTTCAGATATTGAAAGTCAATTACCCACGGTCTAAAGACCGATGGGCTTGTAACTACCCAGTAGTACGTAACTAAGACTCCTACCTTTATACGGTGAGACTTCCGTGGTGTTACATCATAGGGTGATTGACAACACCCTTTGCAGACAAGATATAC
>JAILNV010000210.1 GCA_024691125.1 Lachnospiraceae bacterium
CTTCATCAATAATACCTTGTTTGTATTCAGAAAGTCATAATTAAATGAAATAAATCTGTTCATTATATAGTTAAGGAGAATTAAAGCATGGATGAAAGATTAAAACGGCAGCTTGATTTTGCGCTTGAGATAGATAAGGAAAAAAATGTATTCAGACAGACCCATCTGTCGGGGCACGGCAGGAATGAGAATGATGCGGAGCATGCCTGGCATATGGCAATAATGGCATACCTGTTAAGAGAGTATTCCAACGAACCCGTTGATATAGGAAAAGTCATGCTCATGTGTCTGATCCATGATATAGTTGAGATTGACGCAGGTGATACCTACGCCTATGATCCGGATGCAAAGAAAACACAAAAGGAACGTGAAGCGGCTGCCAAGGATCGGATCTTCTCCCTGCTGCCGGAGGATCAGAAGGAAGAGCTTTCCGCATTGTTTGACGAATTCGAAGCTCAGGAAACCTCCGAGGCAAGATTTGCACGGGCAATGGATAATCTGCAGCCTCTAATCTTAAACAACAGCAATGGTGGAAGCGACTGGAAAGAACGCGGCGTTCATGCCTCCCAGGTATACAAAAGACAGAGTGAAACAAAACCCGGATCGGAGCGCCTGTATGAAGTTACCGATGCTATCATAAAAGACCATATCAACAAAGGAAACCTTATTACACCATAGCTTTAAGATATGCGAAAGTATATTTGCGAAAAGATTTTTGCGAAAGGATCAATGTACATCATGGATAAATACTCTGTAAGTCCTCTCAGAAACGAAGACAGATTCACGGTCACGGTTCCCGGCTCCAAGAGCATAACCAACAGAGCGCTTCTGCTTGCCGCCATGTGCAAGGGAAAATGCATCCTCAAAGGTGTGCTGTTCAGTGATGATTCACGCGCGTTCTTATCATGTTTAAATACTCTGGGCTACAGGCTTGATATCAACGAAGATGAAAAAACAGTCATAATAGAGGGTGGTGCCGGTACCATACCGTCCAAGATGCCGATTCTGTCGGATGCAGCTGACAGTCACAGTCCGGAAGAAACAGACTCCCACATCCCCATACTGAATGTTGGCAGCGCAGGAACAGCTGCAAGGTTCCTTACCGTATTTCTGGCATTTGCAGGAGGGGAATATCATCTTGACTCATCGCAGCAGATGCGCAGACGTCCCATGGAACCTCTGATAAGCGATCTAAGAAATGCAGGCGTGGAAATAACCTGTTTGGAAGAGGAAGGTCATTTTCCGTTTATGATCAAATCCTCCGGGATCAGTGTGTCCGAAATGTCGAGTAATACAGATGTAAGCTCTCAGTTCGCAAGTGCGATCCTTATGGCAGCTCCCCTTCTGAAAAAGGATCTTACCTTAAAGCTTGAAGGTTCGAGAACAAACGGCTCATATATAAATATAACCCTTAACATGATGTCTCAGTTTGGATTCAGGTTTGAAAGAACAGATGATACGATACTCATCCACTCAGGATATGATCAAAATCATGCACAGACGGAGCTTATCTTAAACAATGACGTACAGAACCGTAATACCGGTTCAGTACCGGAATGGCAGATAAACAATCCTTCCGTCTACGATATTGAACCTGATATGTCGGCCGCCTGCTATTTTTATGCAATGGCTCCGATATGCGGAAAGATCATGCAGGTACATGGAGTACATCCGTATTCCATGCAGGGTGATTTCCAGTTTATGAAGGCTCTGGAAATACTTGGATGCCAAACAGAGGATGATCCGGCCGGAGTAGTACTTTATCCTCCCGTTAATGAGGCTTATCCGGGCATCGATATCAATATGAAGGATTATTCGGATCAGACAATGACAATGGCAGTTGTGGCGGCATTTGCATCATCTCCCTCATCCATACATGATATCGGTCATATCCGTTTTCAGGAATCGGACAGACTGAACGCCATCATAACCGAGCTCAACCGCCTTGGCTGTAAATGCACATCCATTGAAGAAAACACCGGAATTTATATTGAACCAAAGTCACTGCACGGTGCTTCAATAGAAACCTACGATGACCACCGTATCGCCATGGCGTTTGCTCTTACAGGCTTGCGTGTCCCCGGAGTTACAATTCTCAATCCTATGTGCTGCCGCAAAACCTTTGAGAATTATTTCGATGTACTTGATTCCATAACGGTACAATAAATGCACCACTTTCTGCGAGCAGGATAAATATTGTGAACGAATTAAATTGTTCACTGTAAATATCATGTGGAATAACCCTTCATCAGTCTGTTGAGTTCTTCCATGACCACAGCCTCCAGTTCTCTGGACGAAAGCAGATAGCAGTTATTTCCTCTTGTGATTATCTGCTCAAGCCTGTCCGA
>JAILNV010000213.1 GCA_024691125.1 Lachnospiraceae bacterium
TCTAGTTTTAGAGGGAACTATTTTGCAAAAGAATTACAGAAAAAGGATTGGTTAAGGCTAAGCTTATTTCCTTTATTTACAATCGTTATTAACTTTTTATTAGTGAAAAGTGATGATAAAAGCAATAGTCATAATCAAAACTATATATTAATGGCGATTTCTTTCGGTTTATTGGGTTTGAATTTTCTTGTTCTTATTATTATGAGGGAAATCATGATACGAGAAGCTCAGGTACGAGAAACCCAACTTATGTATGAAAGAGCGACAAATACAGCTCAGAAGTATTTTGATAAAGCAGAGAGTTATGAGGCACAGAAAAAAAGAGAACATGAGTTCAAAAACCATCTAACTGTAATCTATAATTTGATTCACAATTCAGAATACCAAAGAGCAGAATTATATATTGAGGAATTGTCTGAACAGGAAAGTGATAGTTCAGATATAATTGATATGAATCATCCCATTATCAATTCGGTAGTAAATACGAAATACAGGGAGGCATTATCAAAAGGAATATTAATGTCGTTCGATGTCTGTGATATTGGAAAAACAGATATTTCAGACAATGATATAACAATTATTATTTCAAACATGCTAAATAATGCTATAGAAGCATGTGAGAGAGATGGTGGCGATAATGCTTATATTAATTTTAAAGTCAGTAAAGATTACAACAATCTATATATATCTGTCATAAATTCATGTTTGCACGAGCCGGTATTGCAGGATGGAGAGTATATTACAACCAAGAATGATAAATCCATGCATGGAATTGGCATAAGAAATATTATAGATGCTGTTATTAAAAATAATGGAGAGTATATCATAGATAATAGCGATAACGAGTTTAGTTTTGTTATTTGTATTCCGACATAGTTTTACTTGCGGATTGTTTTTTGTAAATTCTGAAAGGATTATTTAATAGCGCCAATCCGATTGATATAATCGTCTTGCAATTTTAAATAGCAAGGCGGTTTTTTTATGTCGGTTTTTTTTGCAAATTTGCTTGTTAATAAAATGATAATTAACGATGTTATAGATTGCGGGAAACGAGAGGAATATATATATACCTTGCAATTGTTGATCGAAAAACTAATTGGAATAGTATTAGTTTATGTATTCGCTTTATCAATAGGTAAGATAGTTGAAACTACGTTATTCTTTATAACGTATAGCACTGTAAGAAAGTATTCAGGAGGATTTCATTGTAGAACAGAGGCGGGTTGTTTGATCGCATCCATAGGATTTGTAATCTTTTCTATTTTAATTGAAGCACCGCTTCTTTTAGAACATAAGATTGTTACAAATATAATATATTTATTTGCAGTATGCTTCATATTAATTGTTGGCCCAATTAACCATCCAAACATGAATTGGTCAAAAAAAGAATATAAGAGAAGTAAAAAGACATCTTCAAGAATAGTATTGTTGTTCAGTATCTTACTTATTTTAAGTGAATTAATAGGATTACCGATTAGAACAACTATTTTTATTCGAATTGGAATGATAAATGCTATCGCATTAATTGTGTTAGCAAAAATAACTAAACAGGAGGTGAAACAACATGAGCAATAAGATGGAAAAGGTAATACTAAAGAAGATTGCAAAACTTTCGGATCCTGAAATTATTGTCGATTACCCATGGTGTCCTTTTTTCTTCCATCAGCCTAAGCGTCCCGAATCTCTCAGAAAATGCGTTAACGATAAGAAAGCAAGCAAGTAAAATGCAGTAAACAAAGACCACATTGAGCAGGCTAAAAGGTTAGCTGTGAATCAGTGAGGTCTTTGTTTAATTTCATGGAGGCGAGTCATGATAAAGAGATCGTTTTTCTTAAGACAGATTATTGCAGGCATCCTGGCTGTAGTACTGGCATTGGAAAGTCCGGTGTCTGTGTTTGCTGATGGAAATTCTTTGGATACAAACGAATATACGGTAGAGATAGTAGAGGCGGATGAGACGGAAGAGCAGGAAGAAGACATATCTGAATCCGGGTTGTTGGATGAATCATTAGGTGAATGTGAAGATTCGGATGATCTCTCACTTGAAGATTATAATGACACCAAGCCTGATGCGACAGGAAATGAACTGCCGGAGGGAACTGCTTTCCTTGAGGACGTTTCGGATAACAGTATTTCAGAAAATGAAATACAAAACGGATTGGAAGCTCTTGTTTATGAAGAAGATATTTATTCCGAAGCTCCGTTGTATATAGATGATAATAAGGATGCTGAGGCCGAGGGAAACAGAGGTTTTCATGAACTGACCGAATTAAGAAACGAGAATGTTCGGGTGTATGAAAGACCAGACCACAGCATAACAGCGTATTATTATGCGAATCCGGTTAATTTCTGGAACGCAGACGGGAAATGGAGTACGATAGACAATCGCCTGCATTATGAGACTGGCACCTATACCAATAACCTTGCCCCATTTGATATTCGATTTAAAGAAACAGCCGATGAGGAGGGCATGCTTTCTGTTTCAGAAGAAGGCATGTCAGTTTCATTTGCATATATACCGTCAGTAAAGGATGAAGCCTGTGTTGTTAAAGAAAGCGCGTCATCTGATATAGCTGATGAGGAAAAATGGAGTAGGATGATAAGGCTTGTATCTGATGAGGATGCTGATGATCCGGGGGAGGATGCACAAATCAACGAGTTACCTGATGATGAAGCCAGAGAAGTTTCCGGTAATGATGAAGATGACAGGACAGCGTACGATAAAGACGCGTTGCCCATACTGCCTGTGCCACAGACAGTATACTACGACAGCGTTGAGGAAGGAGTGAGCCTAAAGTATGAACCTAAAGGTTACGGAGTAAAGGAAACGATCATACTTGAGAACCCTGCCGTGCCTGACGTATATACATTCAGGGTAACACTTAAGGGATTTAAGGCATCACTTGAGGGAGATGAAGTCATCATAAGGGATGAAGCGGGAAAAGAAAGATATATGCTCCCCGCTCCCGAAGTCATTGATTCTGAGGGGAAGGATGACTGTGAAGCGGGATATATTATAGATACAATAGATGACAATACAATTGAGCTTAGGGTATGGATTGACGGTGAGTGGCTTAAGAGGGATGACCGTGCATTTCCCGTAATGATCGATCCCACGATAAAGAAATACCGTTTGTTTAAATCCTATGAGGGTCTTGGGGATTTTGTGAGCGTATGCTCTGACGGAACGAAGGATACGGCTAAGCTGAAAACCGGGCGTAAAAGCAGCGGGAAGGATGGAGCGAATATATACCGTACATATATAAAACCTTATCTTCCAAAGATAGCAGCGGGGAGCGTGGTAACAGACGCAAAGCTTAGGTTTTCTGCGGGAGAGTCAAACAAGCTGCTGTATCTGCTGCGAGTAACAAAAGAGTGGAACCCTGATGATATAGACTGGAATAACCAGCCGCTTGGTAATAAAGCAGGTAAGTACGGGCTTAAGGAGCTAACCGATTTCGGGAAGAACGATACGATCACCCTTGATATAACAAAGGATGTAAAGCCAGTCATATCCGGCATGGAGTCATACAATGGCTGGTGTATCGTATCACAGGATGAAAAGGCCGGGGTATGCCGGGACATAGAACCCAGAAGGGGAAAGGAAACGCCGTTCCTTGAGATAACCTATAAGGACTTCACGGGACTGGAGGATTACTTTAGTACGCACAGCCAGGGTGCGGGGAGCGCAGGTACTGGGTACATAAACGACTTTACCGGACGCCTGACCTTCACGCATACGGACGCGCAAAGCGCAGGTGAAAGGATGCCGCTTTCCATATGCCATATCTATGACATTGCATATGGAGAAAGGGCGGGAGAAGAAAAGTGGCAGTGCGGCTTCGGAAACAGTAGTGCATATGGAGAGCATTTCAGGCTCTCTACCGATGTCCGCCTACTGATACCAGCGGACGAGGCGGACGTGGATAAGTTCCCGTATGTATATATCGATGCCGACGGTACAAAGCATTATTTTAAGAAGGCAAATGTTACATACTACGTTAACGGAGCAGGAAAAAACGCGATAAAGACCAATAAGGAGTATCCATCTGCCAAGGACGAGGACGGGCTTGGCCTTTTTGTGGTACCCGTGACAGACGGGAACTTAAAGGGGACATATCCCGTAAAGATAGTAAATAAGAGCGGAAGCTTTTCCATGTACTTTGATAAGGATGGATATTTAGGAAAGATAACTGATTCGAACAGACGCGAAGACGGAAAGAACGGGCTGGACAGTACATCCAAGGATAAAAAACAGGAGAATGCCATTACTTACATATATGAGGAAGTACCGGATAGCGTAACAAGACCGTACGATGAGAAAGTCCGCATTAATGAGATAATAAGTGAGATAAAGGGTATCAGAACAGATGCGGAAGATCAGGATGAAGTGATAAGGGAGACCGCTGTATGCATAGGAAGGCTTGAAGCATTTGAAACAGAGAGCGTGAACATATCCGTAAGCTATAAGAAAGCACTTAATGTACAGAAGGCCATAGATCATCTTGAAAAGATAACAGGAGGAGACCGCAAAGGAAACCGAAAGAAGGATATAAATAGTGCCATAACAAAGCTTGAGGAGGTAATGGAGGATAGTTTTGATACCAGAGTAAAGAGATGCACAAAAGTAACTGATGCTGCAGGGATAAGTACCGTTCTTGAGTATGATGCAAACGGCAGGCTCAAATCAATGCGCGATCCCTATGAGGGTGGCAGACTTATAACTTATGAATATGACGACAGCAACCGGCTTGTTAAGATCATTCATCCAAATGGGACATATGCGGTGCTTGCATATGATGGTGAAGGACATCTTATAAGTGCATCGGATGAGCTTGGTAACAGAATTGAGTATGATTACGGCGATAAAGAAACTAAGCAGACTGACAGTGTCATAAGAATAACGGAGTATATATACGGGACAAAGGGGCAGTCGGTACTTATAAACCATGATGACTTAAACACCGCAGTATATACGTATTCGGGTAACGATGAAAAGATCGGGAGCAAGGATGATATCGAGAACATATACTGCTTTGACGATGAAGGAAGGACAGTAAGCGCATACAGCAGGAAGAAGGACGGTACGGTGCTTGGCGGGGCTCTTAGGAAGTATACCGATGGATCAGATCCTGAGGATGCCGCCAATAAGATAAAGGAACAAGCCTTTACGGGATCACAGGTAACGAACTTTCTTACTGACGGAAGTTTTGAGAAGGATAAGGGCAAAAACGGGACCGAAAGCTGGGAGATATTCAATACCTGTGATAACATTGCGTCATGTCATGTCGTAAAGAAGACAACGGATCAGAAGTATATCGGCATGAGATCAGGGTATGTAAAACTTGCCGCAAAGGGAGAACATAACGGCGAGGCTGGCTTTAAGCAGACGATTAAGGCTCCCGTAAAGGGAAACTATACGGCATCTGTATATATCCGAACTAAGGGACTTGATGAGACGGCAAGGGCCAAGCTGTACCTTTCAACGAAGAGATCATCATCGGGATCGAGCGAGGATAAGGACAGCGAGGAAGAAGGGACAGAGGATTCCGGGGAGGGAGATGAAGGAGCGGATGATGAAGGTAATGGAGAAGAAGGTTCGGAAACGTCTGAATCGGGAAGTGTAGACTATGATACGCTGCCAGATATAAACAACGGCTGGAAGCGTATCGAAGCTACAGTAAAGGCCTCAAAGGGTGAGGAGATAACGATAACCTTAAGCCTTGAAGGTAAGATGGGAGAGGTATGGTTTGACTGTGCCCAGATAGAAAAGGGCACGATAGCAGATCAGTATAACCTCATACCCAACGGAAGTTTTGAGGGCGACTTTAAGGTAAACCCTAGCCTTTATGTGCTTCCTTCGGGATGGGCATATGGTGCAGAACTTGAAAAAGATGGTGAGGAACAAACCGAGGACGAGAATGACTTTCCCGAGGATGAGGACAGGGAGAGCACTTGTGATGCGGACACATCGTGTGTCAGACTTGTGACCGAAAAGGAACTTGGCAGGAAGTACGTTATCCCCGATGGCTCACGGGCGGTCATGATAAAGGGAAGCCCGATAAAACGCCGGAGCATCATCATAAATCCGAACTTCGGCACTGATAAGGCATCCTATACGTTTTCATGCTATGTAAAGGCTGATTGTGCACCGGTCCCTAAGAAGGACAGCAGGCGAAGGTGTGGCATATATATCCGCGGGAACAATGCAGGATACAATGAGGATGAGGCAACAGGCAGGTATAAGGCATTATCCGGGGATACTTCCTCAAAGACACTTATAAATACAAGCGTTGAGGGCTGGCAGTATGTATCGGTTTCCCTGCCGGTAAGGAACTGGCGTGGGAGGCTTATCGAGATAAGGTTTGATTATGAGATTGGAACCCTGTGTATAGACGGTTGCATGCTCACGAAAAATGAGGTACAGGTAAAGACATATACATCCGGCGGGAAGCTAAAGACCGAGCAGTATGGTGAGCGCGTGACCACATATGATACGGATGGGCGGGACAGGAGAAAAAAGGAGAAGCTTGCGGGTGGGGCATCTGCTACATATTCCTATGATAACATAACAAACGATGTAAAGGAGGAGAAGAAAAGTTTCAGGCAGCCGGGAAGGGAAAACGCAAACACCCTTACCGCCAAATATACCTATGATGAATATGGTAATGTTATAAAA
>JAILNV010000221.1 GCA_024691125.1 Lachnospiraceae bacterium
AGCATCTGCGAAGCAACGGTATCCGTCATTGTGATCAGTCCGCGAACAGTATATTCGCTGAATAATGTCGGATCATATTCAATCTCATATACAACACTGTTTCCGTCAAAGGTGATGTCTACTCCGAGCGGAGCTCTTGCATGAGAGAGCCCAAGCATTGTAAGAGAGGCATTCTTTCCGCCAATTACAGCTCCATGCTCGAATTCACCCTGGAAAGCAAAAAGAATATCCGCTTTTATATCATAAGCTTTCCTTATTTCCGCAAAGCTGAAAATGTCATTGGACATTGCCGAAAGGAGATAATTCTGACATCCCTCGATGTATTCTTCTACTTTCTTATCTTTATCGGGAGACAGGAATACAGGCATGGTCTTTACAAGCATTGACACACTGTTTTCAAGCCGCACATCATTCCTTCCGTTGTATATCGTACAGAATACAGCCTGTTCCGAACAGGTATATGCTGTCAGAGCCAGCCCGAAGGCTGCGGTGAAGAACGCATTGTATGTCAGGGAATTATCCTCACACCATTTTCGAATACCTGCCCCGCTTGCTTCACCGTATATCCTGTGAAAAGCAATATGTGAAGCATCCGGAGTTCCATCCTTACCGGGAAGAGTCTCGCCGCCGCAGCCTCTGAAGATTCCGTCATACCATGACCTGGCCCTTTCAAGACGGCTGCTTTTCCTTGCTGCCTCTTCATCCAGAGCAAATTCATATCCTGTATAGTCCTCTCGCGATACAGTCTCTCCCTGATAAGCTTTTTCTATGTCGTTTATAAGAATATCTATTGAGCCGCCATCACTGACAATATGGTGTGTGTCAAAGAAGAAATAATTCTTATCTTCCGTTTCATATATTTCGGCACGGAAAAGCTGCTCACCGCTTTTAAGATCAAATGGCCTTACAAGCAGATCCTCGGCGGGAAGTTCTATACAGCTTATCCTTTTTATTTCGAATGAAAAATCATCTCTCCTTCTTGCATGCAGGCTCTGTTTTTCGTCCATAACCGGTTGCATAAGAAGATACGGATGTGCTTCCACAGCGGTTCTTACAGCTTTCTCAAGTCTCTCCGTGTCAACTGAAGGATCAAGAGTAAAAAGCTCGGGAATATTATATATAGTGCTGTCCGGATATCTTTCACATTCTATATAGATTCCCGTCTGAGTCATTGAGAGAGGATATTCATCCCTCAGTTCATAGTTTACCGCTCCGGTATCCGAATCCGAAAGCTTGTCACCTGTCAATTCTTCAATATCCTTAACCGTTCTGTTTTCAAATATTTCCGGGACCTTGTAATTGACTCCGAATTTCTCTGTGAGCAGTGCGCAGAATCTTATACAGCCTATGGAAGACAGACCCGCTCCGTAGAGATCGGTGTTAATACCAAGGGATGCTCCCGGTATAACTTCCGTGGCTGCATCAAGGATTTTTCTCTGCATTTCGTTCTGCGGCGGGATTATTTCCTCCTTATATACACCGGGTTCCGGCAGAGCCTTCTTATCAACCTTTCCGTTTGCAGTAAGAGGCATTTCATCCATCTGAAGATAAGACTGGGGCACCATGTAATCCGTAAGCTTCTCACTAAGATATTTCTTAAGTTCGGCTATATCGATCTGGCTGTCTGCCGTAAAGTATGCCGCAAGGTAATCTGTCTCTCCTTTTGCCACTATTACGACACTCGATCTTACTCCCGGATATGATGAAATGACCGACTCGATTTCACCTAGTTCAACACGGAGTCCGCGAAGCTTGACCTGATTATCCATTCTTCCGTGGAAATCAATGTCACCATCCTCCTGTATCCTTACAAGATCTCCGCTCCTGTAAGCCGGAAGTCCCAGAAGTTTAATGAAATTACGCTCCGTAAGATCATCTCTTCCTATATATCCCTGTCCTACACCCGAGCCCATTATAACCAGCTCTCCCATTGCTCCCGGCGGCTGAAGCCTGCCTTCTCTGTCAAGTGTGGTCATCTTAACATTTGCAAGCGGTTTGCCTATTGTTATATTATCAGCGCTTTTTACTTCCTTAAGCGTGGCACTTACCGTTGTTTCAGTAGGTCCGTACGTATTGACTATGTAAAGATCCGGATTAAGCTCTATCAGCTTCTCATACAAAACCGGAGGGAAAGCCTCCGCTCCTACATCCAGGCTTTTGAAATACTTAACCGCAGGCTTAAAAGCGTCGATCTCGATCATATTAAGAAGATATGTAGGCGTACAGGTCATGATCTCCACATTATTGTTTATTATGAGATCACGCATTGCATCCGCATCCATAAACTGCTCCATGTTTGCTAGCACATTGGTGTTTCCCCTTGCATACGGAGCGAATTCCTCCAATATCGAAACATCAAAAGTAAACGGGGCTATTGAAACACTTACACTTCCTTTTCCCGTAAAAGCAAACATCTCTGTATTTTTCCCGTTATAATCAACGAAATTCACAAGATTGCTGTTTTTAAGCATTACTCCCTTCGGTCTTCCTGTTGATCCCGAAGTATAGATAATATAAGCAAGTGCACTCTCAGGCACTTCTGCATTAAGGTTATCTCTCTTACCTTCTCTCAGAGCATCCTCTACACAGATAACTTTAATCTCATTAATGCCTGCTTCCGTACCGGCATCCGCATTCTCTGTACTGCCGTCTGTATCCTTGCGGTTAAGCGCCTCAAAGAGATCCTTTCGTCTTGTATATATTTCTGCAGTAGTGATCAGTATATGTGCGCCTGAATCCTCCAGAATGAACTTTATCCTGTCAACCGGATATTCCGGATCTATCGGAAGAAAAGCTCCACCACTCTTTAAAACACCTTCACGCATAACATAGGCATAACTGTTACGGTCGGCAAGAACTGCCGTTATTCCGTTCTTCTCCTTCATACTGTCAGCCAATGTAACTCCGGCTCCCATATCCTTAAGTACATGGCCTACGGCATTGGCTTCCTCGTTCAGCTCTCTGTAGGTCAGCCTGCGGTCGACAGCTATAAGCGCAGTCCTGTCGGGATACTTATCGGCAGCGTCCTGAAGCATACGGTATGCAGGCTTATATTCAACGGCAACATCCGTATCATACAGATCAAGAATAGCCTTCTCATCTTCTGCTGTTACAAGACATATATCACGCCCCTTCTCTTTTATTTCGAGCTCTCCCGAAATATTTATAAAGAGCTTAAGAAGGCCCCTGATCGTATATTCACTGTATGATGATTCATCGTAACAGCACTCCGTTACTATCCCTATACCCTCTTTGTACGTAACGTGTAAATAAATAAGGAGATCCTTATCTTCTGAAAAATCCTGAATTGATATACCGTGCGAAGCGGTACCGTCTGCGAAAGATAATCCGAACCTTATACTTCCCTTAATGTCATATTTCTCATTAACACTTTTTATATCCGGAATCTGTGATGACTTATCTTCATCTGATGCTGTTGCGTACAGACTTCTAGCATTTTCAATAAATGCCTTTGTCTCTTCTACGAGTTCTTCATTTCTCTTATCCGGATCCAATGTAAGATACAACGGAATTCCGTCTGAAATGGTAAAGATTATCTGTTCGGCTACGGTATAGGCCTTAACAGCCATCGCAAAGGCAGTTACATAAAAGGCTTCCATATCCGTTTTATCCCGTGAAGATGGAATGACCGGTACTTCTTCCTTGGAAAATACAGCCGGTTTCCTATCTCCGCCCTTTCCATCCTTTATCGGCAGGGTATCGCCGCCGCAGCCTTTAAAGTTCTTCTCATACCATTCCATAAGTCCTTTATCTTCCATGTTTGATCTCCCTTCCACGATTTTTTAATCTTAAAATGCGAAGTGAATTCTATCCGAATCACTCCGCATTTTATTATCAAAGTATTATGTTATCTGTCTGCCAGTTCTTTAACAATATCAGTCCAGTCAAGCCCACATTCAGCCATAAGCACCATAACATGATAGAGGAAATCAGCTATTTCATATTTGACCTCCTCTTTATCCGGATTCTTGGCCGCTATCACTATCTCAGTTGCTTCCTCTCCAACCTTCTTAAGTATCTTATCAATACCCTTGTCAAACAGATAATTGGTATATGAGCCTTCCTTGGGATTATTACGTCTGTCGATTATAACATCATACACCTTCTCAAAGACCTTAAACGGATTGGTATCCGCTGCATCCGTCTTAACTATTTCATTAAAGAAACAGCTATAGCTTCCCGTATGGCATGCATTTCCTATTTGGGCAACCTTTGCAAGGATCGTATCCATATCACAGTCTGCTGTAAGAGATTTCACATACTGATAATGTCCCGATGTCTCCCCCTTCACCCACAGCTCGTTACGGCTTCTTGAATAATATGTCATTATTCCGGTTTCTATTGTCTTATTATAAGCTTCCTCATTCATATATGCAACCATAAGCACCTCATCGGTCTTATAGTCCTGGACCACTACAGTAACATGTCCGTCCGTGTTCTTCTTGAAATCATCGAAGGTATAGGGACTGTTGAATATACATGTTTCTATACCGTCTTCCTTAAGTTCGCGCTTAATTTTCATAAGGTTTCCGATATTGTCATTGGCAAAACGCCCGGAAATACCGATAACACATTCTTTTGTAAGTATCCTTTTGGCAGATTCATGCCCTGAATCTTCCGTAACAGGGACCATGTGAAGCCCTCTGTAGCTGTCCACGATCTTGTCATCCAGAAGAAGTACTCCCGATGTATATTCCCTTATCCGGTCAATAGATTCAAGAACCTGCTCCTCTGCATCCGCGCAGACCATGATCTTGTCCTTTGAAAACCTTTTGCTTACCTCTTCTATAAGCTCGATATTTCCCTGCTTGGCAAGGTTGAGCGCAGCTGCCGAACATCCTGCGTACAGTATCTTCTTAACGTCCTCGGTCCTGTCTATGTTACCCGCACCGATTACAGGTATATCAATCTCCCTGTTGATGTTTCTCATTATATGCAGCGCTTCTTCATGCGATGCATCATCATATGACTGATCGAAAATTATCAGCATATCGGCACCGCTGTTACAGCATTTTTTTGCGTAGTCAACAGGAGCATCACTCACTGTCTTTTCATCCGTGAAATCCTCATAAAGCTTACCGTCCTTAAGATAAAGGCACGGGATCATTTTCTTCTTATCCATTACAGGGTTCCTTTCGTAGATAATACATCGCTTATTCTCTCATCATAGCTTACTGCCATATCCAGTGCCTTTGCGAATGACTTAAACATTGCCTCCGCTATATGATGGGAATTAATTCCCGATATAACCTTTATATGCAGGTTCATCATTGCGGCATAGCTTACCGAATAGAAGAATTCCCGGATAAGCTCGGTATCAAGATATCCTATTCTCTCTGTATCAAAAGAAGCTTCGTAGGAAAAATAAGGTCTTCCGCACAGATCTACGGCGCATAGCACCAGCGCATCATCCATCGGAAGTATCATATATCCGTACCTCTTTATTCCCTTCTTGTTTCCCACGGCCTTTCTGATCGCATTACCAAGCACGATGCCTGTATCCTCGACTGTATGATGCCCGTCAACATTCAGATCGCCTGCAACATCAAGCTTCATATCAAAGAGCCCGTGCTTGGTAAAGCCCTCGAGCATATGGTCAAAGAAGCCTATACCGGTCTCTATCTCGGCGTTTCCCTTTCCATCCAGATTAAACTCCATCGTTATTTGGGTTTCCTTAGTTTCTCTTTTAACTTTTCCGATCCTGTTTTCCATTTTCCTCTCCCGGTTTTAATTGTTAATCATCAAATCTTACTTTGATCGAGTTGGCATGCGCAGTAAGTCCTTCGGAATTGGCAAAAGCAATTATATCGTCCTTGGCTTCCTTAAGCGCTTTCGCCGAATACGATATTATGCTTGTCCTTTTGATAAATGCATCCACACCCAGAGGTGAGAAGAACCTTGCCGTTCCGTTGGTTGGAAGCACATGATTGGGACCTGCGTAATAATCGCCTAGAGGCTCAGAAGAATTCTCTCCTATAAAGATAGCTCCCGCGTTCCTTATTTTGGTCATCACACCGAATGCATCCTTTGTGAGTATCTCAAGATGTTCCGATGCTATCTCGTTTGCGGTATCACAGGCATTGTCAATATTGTCGGCTATGAGGATATAGCCGTAATTCTCCAGTGAGCTTAGTATTATTTCCTTTCGTTCAAGCTGCTCCGTAAATCTGTCTACCTCTGCACTTACCTTCTCAGCAAGCTCTTCAGATGTGGTTATAAGTATCGCTGATGCAAGCTGGTCATGCTCAGCCTGTGACAGAAGATCCGCGGCCACATATTTCGGATCGGCTGTTTCATCGGCAAGAACAAGTATCTCGCTCGGTCCTGCGACGCTGTCTATACCGACATAGCCGAACACAGCCTTCTTGGCCAGGGCAACAAAGATATTGCCGGGACCTACGATCTTATCAACCCTTGGAACAGATTCCGTTCCAAACGCAAGCGCGGCGATCGCCTGTGCTCCTCCTACCTTGTATATCTCCTTTACGCCTGCGATCTTTGCGGCAACAAGAGTTCCCGGATATACCTTTCCGTCTGCACCGGGCGGTGTGGTCATTATTATCCTGTCCACACCCGCAACAACTGCGGGGATGATATTCATAAGAGTAGATGACGGATATGCAGCCTTTCCTCCGGGAACATAGACGCCCACCTTCTCAACAGCGGTTATTTTCTGTCCGAGAATGGTTCCGTCTTCTTTAGTATCGATCCAGCTGTTAAGCTTCTGCTTCTCATGATAAGCTCTTATATTTTCCGCCGCACGTTCCATGACGCCTATAAGCTCCTTATCATAACTGTTACAGGCTTCGTCTATTTCTTCTTCGGTAACCCTGATATTATCAGCATTTAAAGGAAATTTATCGAATTTATGCGTGAGCTCGAACAAAGCCCTGTCACCATTACTGCGGACATTGTCAAGTATCTCCCTGACTGTATTTTCATATTCCGAATACTGCGAGGGACTCCTCTTTAAGAGGTTCGTCATTATATCCTTTCGCGTTTCATCATTTAGTCTGACAATTCTCATAATCTCTCCTTTATACTGCGTATAAGCTTATTTATCCTCTCTGCCTCCATCTTCATGCTTACCTGATTTACTATCATCCTTGCGGACAGAGGACAGACCTCTTCAAGAACCTTAAGCCCGTTTTCTTTAAGAGTGGAGCCTGTCTCCACTATATCAACAATAACCTCTGAGAGTCCTACTATCGGCGCCAGCTCTATGGATCCGTTAAGCTTTATTATATCAACAGTCTGATGCTTTTTGTTATAGAAATAATCCTTGGCTATATGAGGATATTTGGTCGCCACCCTGATCATTTCATGGTGCTTTAAAAGCTCTGCGGATGATTCGGGACCGCATACACACATACGGCACTTCCCGAATCCGAGATCCAGAACCTCATAACATTTCCTGTTCTCCTCCATTATGGTGTCCTTGCCCACAACGCCTATATCAGCCGCTCCGTATTCAACATAGGTCGGAACGTCGGGTCCCTTGGCAAGGAAGAACCTAAGCTTGAGCTCTTCATTTACAAATATGAGCTTCCTTGTTTTCTTATCCTTCATTTCTTCACAGGTAATGCCGATCTCCTCAAGCAGCTGAAGAGTCCTGTCGGCCAGCCTGCCTTTTCCCAATGCAAAAGTAATATAGTTCATTATTCCTCCGGATTATCTTTCTGTTTCATTTGGTAACTGTTCAGAACAGTACATATACTATATAAATATACACTACATGCCTGCATTATGCTTTCACGACAGATAATTCTCTGTCCTTTGCATACTTTTCAAGCTCCTCTATATCATATACGGTTTCATTTAAGATGACAGCCCGTTTTCCTTCTTTTCTTATCTCCGCAGCCTTCTTATAAGCCTTCTCCCTGCTGTCATTATTATATAATATCAGATAACCGTCATCCTTTTCCAATGTAATACAGGTCTTCTGTCTTTCAAGTATGGAAAGCAGCTGGTCTATCCTTATACAGAATCCAACGGCGGCCGCCTCTTTACCGAATTCCGACAACAGATTATCATATCTTCCTCCCTTTATCACAGCATCTCCGCTTCCGTAAGTATAAGCCCTGAATATGATACCTGTATAATAATTGTATTTACTGAGCATTCCAAGATCAAAGGAAATATGATCGGACGCTCCGTTTTTCTCGAGCATTCCGTATATTGATCCGAGCCGTGCCAGGGCATCCTTCGACCTGTCATTGCTCACATAGCTCTCTGCTTCCTTCAGTATCTCAACACCTCCGAACAGTTCGGGAATACGCGAAAAAATATCCTTAACATCATCACTTATTTCAAGAGAGTCAAGTATATCCCTTGTACCGAAATAGTTCTTGTCATTTATCATTTCGCGAAGAAGCAGCTCATTATCCTCATCGATCCCGTATTCACTGCACAGGCCCTTAAAGAATTCAAGATTGCCTATGCTTATCTGGAAATCGTTAAGTCCGCAGCTCTTAAGAGCCTCAACTGTCATAAGCATCATCTCAACATCGGCATCTACGCTGCCGTCGTTTATTAGCTCAACGCCGATCTCGGTATTTTCCTTAAGCCTTCCCTGATAATCAGAGGAATTGTTAAATGTAGATCCCAAATAGCAGAATCTTAACGGCATTGTTTCCTCTGCGAAATACTTTGCCGTCGCCCTGGCTATCGAAGGAGTAAAATCAGGCCTTAGTGCCAGGGTATTTCCCTCCTTATCGAAAAACTTATACAGTTCTTTCGAAGGTATGGTTCCTATATTTCCCGAAAAAATATCAAAGAATTCAAATGTCGGTGTCTTTATATCTTCATACCCGTATCTGTCGATAAGCTCCTTGAGAGTCCGGCACACCCTAAGCTTCTTCTTCAATTCATCTCCGTAATTGTCCCTTACACCCTCAGGCGTGTGGATCAGTTTATTCTCCATGTTTTCTCCATTCATGCTTTAGTGTTGTAACGTGATAACAGACTACCGCAAAATTATATTTTAAACAATCCCGCTTGTCAAGAATCCCGTTCCTGCAGGTCTTTGTTAAGCAGATCAAAATAAGGAACAATCACTCCGTGTTTATGGTGGATAATATAGTCCTCGTCTAGCTCTTCATACCGGAAGCTCTTTCGTCCTCCATCAAGCATCCTGTTCCAGAATTGCATAAGCGTACGAAGCTTCAGGTAATAAAATATATCCATACCGGAAAAGTAAATCAGGAAGAAAGCTATTCCCCCCTGCTCCTCGAACTCATTCATGAACTTAACCTGATGCTCATGTATATTGGCAAGAGCAAAGGTTTCTTTGGCACATTCCTTTGCATCAAAGCATACCGGTATTCCCTGTACTGCACCTATATAATCGACCGTACTCTTCTGATCAAAATACGCAAGCGTGATCTGTTTATTTGCCTTATCAATATTTATCGGGGTTATCGGCGTTGGAATCTTCTGAATAAGTCCAAGCTTATTATCCCTGTATTTTTCATTGGTCCTGTTGATAAGCTCCTCAAGTGTCGAGCCCCTGAGTCCTCTGCTGTTCCATGTAGGCATTTATATCCACCTTAAATAGATCCCTTATTATACTTCCCATACCCGCAGGAGGTTCTGCCGTAAATGTCCGTCCCGCAAGATATTTAAGTTCCCCCTCTGTATCACGGGGTATGCTGAGCTTATATGCGTGAAGAAAATAACCCGAATTACCTCTGCCTCCGTATTTCCTATCCCCGAGAAGCGGATGTCCGAGCTCTGCCAGCTGGGCTCTTATCTGATGTGATCTTCCCGTTATCAGATCTATCTGTGCCAGTGTATGTTCCGGCGTATTCTCAAGGGGCTTTATATAAGTCTCTATCCTTACAGTCCCCTCTGAAGGTTCTGAATATACTTTCACCTTATTGGTCTTTTTGTCCTTGGAAAGATAGCCGATATGTCTTCCGCCGCTTCCCATGCTTCCCTCGGCTATACATAGATAATATTTGTGTATTGTCCTGTCCTTAAGAGCTGCGTTTACAGCGGTGGCTGTCCTGTAATCCTTTCCAAATATGATCAGCCCCGAAGTATTTCTGTCAAGCCTGTTACATACTGACGGTTTAAATATTTTAATACTTTCGGAAGTAAGTTCGCCTTTCATTATAAGATGATCAAGACAGAGCTCGTTTACCGATATATCATCCGCAGCAGCCTTCTGAGACAGGATGCCCGCAGGTTTATTTATAAGAAGAAGCCTCTCATCCTCATATACAATCATCGAGCTTATTTCAGGCAGCTCATCATTATCCGTTTTATTCCCTTGCTCTGTGTTTATCACCGGGTATTTTTCGGCTGAAAATTTATCAAAGGTTTCATCGGAAAGATATATCCTTATGACATCACCGTGAACAAGTCGTTCATTTCCCTCTGCCTTCTTTCCGTTCAGGGTAATATTCTTCTTTCTCAGCATCTTATAAATAAAACCGGTGCCTGCAAGATTCAGTATCTTAAGGAGCTGTTTGTCAAGTCTTATTCCCTGTTCCTTTTCGGTTATCACGAATTCCTTCAAAGTCTGTCTCCGTTTAAAGAACTACACTCAGCAATGAATCCAGAACCGCCCTGTCATCCTTCGGTTCCGTTCCTTTCAGTCCTGAGAGCTCATCTGCCCTTTTTATGAAATCCTCTCTGTTATCATATACCTTGACAATAATGTCCTTATATCCCTCATTATTTATAACTCCCGTAAGATGCTCGGTAAGCTTCTTCATATTCTGTTTCATATTTACATTGGTATCTTTACTGTTTGCGGCTTTGCCCGGACAGCTGCAGATTACGGTTTTATTCTTACATAGCGCCGCTTCCGCAAAATAGGTCCTTTCATATGTCGTAAACGGCATTTCATATATGATACACATATCGCGGGCATGTTCTGAATAGCTCTTATATATGTCGGAAGAAAGGGATTTAAACCTTGCGAACATAATGAGATTTACCATACTCTTACTGGCTGGCAGGATACCAAGCACGGCTATTATGGTAAACAGGTTCCTGGGCGTTTTCAGGCTGTAATAACCAAAAAGATAAACACCGATCGCGCATACATACAGAACCAGCGTAATGAGCAATACTCTCTTACGCTGGTAACTGATATAACCCCATTCACCTTTAACTCTCTTATCCAAGTCCTTCACTCTCTTTTAACTGCTTTAATTCATCATCGGTGAGACGCCTGAAATCACCCGGAGCCAGCTCTTCATCAAGCTTCACCCCGCCTTCGCTTATCCGCTTAAGATAAATCACTCTTGACTCGTAGGCATAGAACATCCTCTTAACCTGATGAAATCTTCCTTCGGTAATAGTAAGCTCATAGCCGTAACCCTCATAAGGCTCAATAACCTGTGCTTTCTTAAGCTTCGCCGGAAGGCATGGCTTTTCTTCTCCGATGTAGAGTCCCTTTTCAAATGCCTCAAACGCTATTTCGGGAAGCTCTTTATCCACAACCGTGTAATATGTCTTTTCCACATGCTTCTTAGGTGATATAAGCTCATGGCAGAGCTGTCCGTCATTCGTAATAAGAAGAAGGCCCTCCGTGTCCTTATCCAGTCTACCCACCGGGAAGAGTCCTTCCGTTCTCACACCTTTAAGATATGATATTACGGTATCCGAAAGTCCGTCTTTTACCGCACTGACACATCCCTGCGGCTTATTTAACATATAATATGAATACCTGCTGTAATTAAGCCTGTTTCCATCCAAAGTGACATCATCATCTTCCCTTATCTTATATCCGGGAATATCGATGACATTGCCGTTTACACATACCCGTCCCGCCTTTATCGCCGGAACAGCCTGCTTGCGGCTCAGTACGCCGCACTCTGAAATATAACGATCAAGCCTAAGCAGTTCACTCATTGGCACATTTCTCCATTACTTTTAGAAGCAGCCTGTAGGTTCTCTCGGTAGAGCTGATATTGAGTTTCTCCTTGGGTGTATGGATATTCTCTATATCGGGCCCTATTGATACTATATCTATACCTTTAACCTTGTCAAAGATAATACCGCATTCAAGTCCGGCATGAATTGATGTCACAACAGGTTCACTGTCAAACAGTTCTCTGTATGTATCCACTACCATTTTACGAAGCTTCGATCTTTCCCTGTATTCCCATGCCGGGTAATCCGACTCAACAACATATGTACCGCCGATGGTCTCGGTAAGATATTTAAGCTTATCGCTTAATGCTTCCTTCGCAGAGGATATTGAGCTCCTTATGCTGATGATCACTTCAAAGTTCTCTTCCCTGAGCCTTACGATACCTGCATTTGAAGACGTCTGTACAATACTCTCCGATTCGGGGCACATCTTTGCAATGCCGTCGGGGATCGTCATCAAAAGGAATATAACTCTTTCCTGTGTCTTTGGCGTAAGGACTTCCACGGTCATTCTGTCCTTACATTCCGTATATATTGTAATATTGCTTTCAATCTTCCTGTATTCGTTAATTATTTCAATTTCAAATTCGGTTATGAGATCTTCAAACCTCGTAACATCTTTTTCATCTATTATAACCGAAGCCTTCGCCTCTCTGGGTATTGCATTATCCTGAAGCCCTCCCTTCAGATAATACAGCCTGAAATGAACCTTTCCTTTCAGATGATGCAATAGCCTGCCCATTAACAGATTGGCGTTTCCCCTGTATTTATCGATCTCCGATCCCGAATGTCCTCCGAGCAGACCGCAGATGACAATATCATATGCAAGACCTGTAGCCTCATGATATCTTACAGGTACCATACATTTAACCATCCGTCCTCCTGCCGAGCTGGCAAGGATCTCTCCTTCGGTTTCATTATCCAGATTAATCATCCGTTTTGACTTGATGAAAGATGCATCAAAGCCGTCCATTCCTGTCATTCCGGTTTCTTCGTCAGTAGTAAACAGACATTCAAGTGGCGGATGTACCAGGGTATCATCATCAAGTATCGCAAGCATATATGCCACAGCTATACCATCATCGCCACCGAGAGTAGTTCCCTGCGCATACACATAATCATCCATTACCGCAAGCTTAAGAGGATCCTTCTCGAAATCAAACCTTGGATCAAAGTCCAGATTTTTCTCGCAGACCATATCAAGATGACCCTGGAGAAGCAAAGCCCCGGCCTCTTCACATCCTCTCGAGCCTTTCTTGCGGATAAGCACATTGTCGTAATTATCCTTGTTATATTCAAGTCCTCTCTCTTTGGCAAATGAAACACAATAATCCGCAATAGCGCCGGTATTACCGGAGCCATGCGGAATACTGCATATTTCTTCAAAAAATTTAAAAACATTCTGCGGTTCCAGGCCGCTGAGTACTCTCATAATCTTCACTTCCTTTGTCATAATACGTATGTCTTATGACCTTAAAATTTTTACTTTTTTAACATATCCAGGCTTATGCTTCCTGTCTGTCCTGCTTTGATATTGTCCGCACTGCCGTCTGTGCCTTCTATGGATGCGATTTCTTTGGCAAGCTCAACACTCGGATACAGATCCGATCTGTTTTTGTCTATCACACTCTCACAGCTCTTTAACCGCTCCAGGAGTCCGGAATACTTGGACTGTGCATCACCTATTGCGGTCTTTATTATACCCTGAAGCTCTGCAAGCATATCATCTGTGTATTTCATAGCAGACTGCCTTATACCGTTTGCATCAGCCGTAGCAGTATCAAGTATCTGCTGAGCCTGGCTTACTGCCTGCTGTACCACCTCATTTGCCTGTGCATATGCCTGCTGCATTATCTCATGCTCATTTACCATATGATCGGTATGGATCTGTGCCTCATTGATCATTGCCTCGGCTTTTTCCTTGGCATCGTTGAGTATTGCTTCCTTGTTGCTGATTATCTTCTGATAACGCTTGATCTCATCGGGAGTCTTCATTCTGAGCTCTCTCAGCAGCTCCTCCATATGTTCTTTGTCAACCAGGATCTCAGTACTTGAAAATGCCTTGAATTTACATCCATCAATAAAGTCTTCGATTTCGTCAATTATCTGTTCGATTTTACTACTCATTTAATCTCCTCACCCTCTGTAGTTATTTGTTTATCCCGTACTTCTCATAAACCATACCCGCTATGAATTCAGGGACGAATTTACTTATATCGCCGCCAAAGCTTGCGACCTCTTTAACCGTTGAAGAACTAAGATATGCATATTCCAGACTGGTAGTCAGAAATACTGTATCCACTTTTTCATTAAGCTTCCTGTTGGTCTGCGCCAGCTGAAGCTCAAACTCAAAGTCGGTTATTGCCCTAAGCCCTCTGATTATGACACGAGCCTTATTCTTTTCACAATAATCCACGAGCAGGCCGTCATAGCTTTCTACAGTAACATTGGGAAGATCCCCGGTTACTTTCTTAATAATATTAACACGTTCATCTACAGAAAACAACGGAGTTTTCCCTTTGTTGTTCAATACACTGACAGTGAGTTCATCGAAGATATCCGCAGCTCTCCTTATTATATCGATATGGCCATAGGTTATAGGATCAAAACTCCCCGGATATATTGCTTTCTTCACCTTGTTCCCGTCCTTTCCCCGCCCTTCGCTTCAGAAACAGATGGCAGTTATTTTTATACTTTTTATACTTCACGATATCAAACGGAAGTCTGTCCACATAATCAAAGTCTGTATTAACGGATGCCTCTGTTATTATCAGAGTATTTTCCCCGGCAAGCTTTGAGGCGGCAAGGTACTCAAGAACAGCCTTTTCATAACCCATTTCGTATGGAGGATCCATAAATATTATATCGAAATGCTCTCTTCCTTCCATCCTGTGCAGCGCAGTAAGCACGTCCGTACCGATTATTTCAGACCTGTCTGCAAATCCTGTTTTATTTATATTCTCCTTTATGCAGGAGAGCGCCTGCTTACTGTTCTCTACAAACACCGCTCCTTTGGCGCCTCTGCTAAGAGCCTCTATTCCGATCCCTCCGCTTCCGCTGTACAGATCAAGGAAAACAGTGTCCGTATAAATATATGGCATCAGCATATTAAACAGGGTCTCCTTTATCTTATCTGAAGTAGGTCTTGTTTCGTAACCGGGCGGAGCCTTAAGCAGGAGCCGCCTGGCACTACCGGCTATAACTCTCATTTCAAACCTCGCTTTTTTCAATCATGAGCCTTCATGACCTGTCAATACAGAGGATCAGGTCCTCACTTTCGTTCCTTTCGAATCACGTCTTGCAAGCTTTAATTTATTAAGCTCTATCTTCTTTCCGTTCACCTCTACGATCTGCTCGACACCGTTCTTAAGAGGATATACATCCGTGACCTCATCATTTCTCATGAGCTTCATTCCTCTTACGCCGACAGCTCCTTTTTTCTTAAGCGGAATATCATCAAGCGGGAACTTCAGGAAATATCCGTCCCTTGTCCTGAGCACAACATTCTTCTCATCTATTATCGGGAATACCGCGATCACTTCATCTCCGTCGTTTAAGCCGGTTGCGGCAACAGAACGCTTGGTTATGTCGAACTCTGTACCATATACATGCTTAAGCATTGAATTCTTTGTGGCAAAACACAGCTTCTGCATTATCAGCGTTCTCAGATCACAGGCATATACTACCGTTTCGTCAGAAGAGCTGTAATTGCTGACGTTATCAACAGGAATACCTTTATCCTTCAGTTTACCGTGCGGCAGATCCAGCACCTTGATCGAATGAAGCTGGCCGGTATTTGTAAACAGGCATATCCTTCCTGTGTTCAATACCGGTATGATATACTTATTCTCCGCATCTACCGTATCTTTATTCTTCTCATATACCGAAACATCTATCGTCTTTGAGTAACCGAAACGGTCCATAAGGAACATTACCTCAGCCTCTTCGATCTTCTTCTCCTCGAATACCACAGCCTCAGCATTTTCTATCGAAGTCCTTCTTTCCCGTCCGTACTCCTTCTTATATCCGTCAAGCTCTTTTATGATAAGCCTGTCCATGGTTTTGGGATTGGTAAGGATATCCTTATACAGCTCAATATTCTTAAGCGTTTCTTCATGCTCCTTCATAAGAGCCTCCAGCTCAAGTCCTATAAGCTTATACAGACGCATCGACAATATGGCTTCCGCCTGTCTGTCTGTGAACCTGAGCTGTTCAGCCATTTTTTTGCTTATTCTCGATTTAAAGGTTATCCCCTCTGTCTTTCCCTCGGTCAGACAGGCTTTCGCGGTTTTTACATCCTTTGAACCTCTGAGTATTTCGATTATAAGGTCTATAACATCACAGGCATGTATAAGGCCTTCCTGTATTTCCTTCTTATCAAGCTCTTTCTGCAGGAGATTCTTATATTTGCGGGTTCTTATCTCTCTCTGGAAATCCACATGATATCTGATTATATCCTTAAGGCCGAGCGTCTCAGGGCGTCCGTCCGCAACGGCAAGCATATTCAC
The DNA here is from genome assembly GCA_024691125.1 of Lachnospiraceae bacterium. GTDB lineage: Bacteria > Bacillota > Clostridia > Lachnospirales > Lachnospiraceae > UBA2868. The sequence continues at coordinate 16,416 of JAILNV010000221.1, forward strand.
ACCGAAGGTGTCCTCAAGCTTGGTCTTCTTAAGGAGCATATTCTTGAGATTCTCTGCATCTGCATCCTTGCGAAGCTCAAGAACAATACGTATTCCTTCCTTGCTCGACTGGTTGGAAATATCCACTATATCATTTGTCTTCTTTGCATCGATCAGGGCAACTATATCCGTAAGGAATTTGCTTATGTTGGCTCCGATCATTGTATAAGGTATTTCTGTTATTACAAGCCTTGTCTTACCTGCCTTGCCTTTTTCGAATTCTATCTTACCCCTTATCTTGATCTTACCCATTCCGGTTTCATATATATCAAGAAGTTCATCCTTGTTTACAACAATGCCTCCGGTAGGAAAATCAGGCCCCGGAATATATTCCATGAGTTCGGCCGTCGTTATATCGGGATTCTTTATATATGCTTTTACTCCCTCGATCACCTCGGAAATATTGTGCGGCGGCATACTGGTCGCCATTCCGACTGCTATACCTTCACTTCCGTTAATGAGCAGATTCGGTATCTTGGCAGGAAGCACCTCAGGTTCCTTCTCTGTTTCATCAAAGTTGGGAACGAAATCAACCACATCCTTGTCAAGATCTGCCAGAATGGTCTCCTGCGTGACCTTTTCAAGCCTGGCCTCGGTATAACGCATAGCAGCCGCGCCATCACCTTCGATCGAACCGAAGTTACCATGGCCGTCAACAAGAGTCATTCCCTTCTTGAAGTCCTGGGACATAACGACGAGAGCATCATAAATAGAACTGTCACCGTGAGGATGATACTTACCCATTGTATCGCCTACGATACGCGCCGACTTACGGTAAGGCCGGTCCCAGCGGATCCCCAGCTCATACATATCATAAAGCGTTCGTCTCTGAACCGGCTTAAGACCGTCTCTGACGTCAGGAAGAGCTCTTGATATTATAACGCTCATTGCATAATCAATATATGACTTACGCATAACCTCGGAATATTCGGTTTTTATGATCTGTTCGTCTTCAGCTACTGCCATCTTTATTTCTCCCCCGATCGTAACTAATGCTCTTTCTTAATCAGTACTATATGTCTAATTCAGCATCTCTTGCGTGCTTATAGATAAATGCCTTCCGCGGAGGTACCTCATTACCCATAAGCATTTCCGTTGTATTGCTCGCAAGCCTTGCGTCCTCGATCTCAACCAGCTTAAGCTTTCGCCTTTCGGGGTCGAGTGTTGTTTCCCACAGCTGCTCGGCATCCATCTCTCCCAGTCCCTTGTATCTCTGAAGGGTGAAATCAGTATGTGATTTACGATATGCGGCCAGAGCCTTATCATCATACAGATATTCCTCTTCCCCCCTTTTCGGCATTGCCTTATAAAGCGGAGGCATGGCAAGATAAACATGCCCCTCATATATAAGCTCAGGCATAAAACGGTAAAAGAGCGTAAGCAGAAGAGTCGAAATATGGGCTCCGTCCACATCGGCATCAGCCATAATGATGATCTTGTCGTAACGCAGCTTGTTTATGTCGAAATCGTTACCGTATCCTTCCGAAAATCCGCATCCGAAAGCATATATCATGGTCTTTATTTCCGCATTGGCAAGTACCTTGTCTATTGTAGCCTTTTCCACATTAAGTATCTTACCTCTTATCGGCAGGATAGCCTGATACATCCTGTTCCTTGCCGTCTTAGCGCTTCCTCCCGCGGAATCTCCCTCGACTATGAAGATCTCACACTTCGACGCATCCCTGCTTTCACAGTTCGCCAGCTTGCCGTTACTGTCGAAGCTGTATTTCTGCTTTGTAAGCATATTGGTCTTGGCTTTTTCCTCGCTCTTTCTTATCTTGGCTGCCTTCTCCGCACAGGCAAGTACGGCTTTCAGGTCATCAAGATTACGGTCAAAGTATCTTACCAGTTCATCTCCCGTCACCTTTGAAACGGCTTTTGTTGCATCCTGATTGTCAAGCTTTGTCTTTGTCTGTCCCTCAAACCTCGGTGAGGGATGCTTTATGGAAACCACGGCTGTCATTCCGTTTCTTATATCAGCTCCGGTAAAGTTCGCATCTTTTTCTTTAAGAACATTAAGCTCTCTTGCGTAATTATTCATGACTGTGGTGAACATAGTCTTAAAGCCGGTAAGATGCGTTCCGCCTTCGGAATTGTAGATATTATTACAGAAGCCGAGGACATTCTCATGGAAATCATTGACATACTGAAAGGCAACCTCTACCTTTATCCCGTCTGCTTCTCCGCTGAAAAATACAGGTTCCTGGATCGCCTCTTCGTTTTGGTTCATATCCTTTACGAATCCTATGATCCCGTCTTCTTCATGAAAGACCTCCACTTCGGGTGTTTCCTGTCTGTTGTCCGTAAAAATTATGGTAAGCTGGGGATTAAGATATGCTGTCTCATGCAGGCGGCTCTTTATATCCTCTTCTTTAAATCTGGTTTTTTCAAAAATTGTATCATCTGGAAGAAAATTGATCTTGGTTCCGGTAGTCCTTGACCTTCCGGTTACCGGAAGCAGTCCGTCCTCGAGCTCTATAACAGGTATTCCTCTGCTGTAACGGTCATGAAAAACCTTACCCTCGCGCCTTACTTCTATATCAAGATATTCCGACAGCGCATTTACAACCGATGAACCGACACCATGAAGGCCACCGCTGGTCTTATATACCGAATCATCAAACTTTCCGCCGGCATGAAGGGTTGTAAATACCAGACGTTCCGCACTCATTCCTTTCTCGTGCATTCCGACGGGTATTCCGCGTCCGTTATCTTCAACAGTGGCCGATCCGTCCGCTTCCAATGTAACCCTTATCTCACTGCAATAGCCTGCAAGATGCTCATCGACCGAATTATCAACTATCTCATATACAAGATGGTTAAGACCCTTTGTGGTAACGCTCCCAATATACATTCCCGGGCGCTTTCTGACAGCCTCAAGCCCCTCAAGCACAGTAATACTGCTTGCGTCATATGTGTTTTTATTTGCCATTTTGATTCCCCTTGATATGCTAAAAATACTCCCTGAAGCTCAAAAACATATAATATTATAACATAATTTTGTTATTTTTCAAGAAAAACGCTAATTATTGTACGAACAAATTTTCACACAACAAATTATAGGGGTTGTTTTTTTCTTGATTTTTTATAAGAAATCCACAACTTATTCATTGAAGTTATTAAATAATTTTGGTATTATATATATTAAATATGGACATCTGTGCCATTATAGGATTAATCAAATCTCAAAGGAGAATATCATGTTTGATAGAATACTGGCTGATTATCTTGTCGAAAAAGGAAAGCTGGGTCCCGAGGCTCTTGAGAAAATATTTGAACTGCAGGCACGCAAACGTGTCAGGCTCGGAATGATCGCGCAGTCGGAGAATCTTATGACAGCCGCTCAGATAGAGGAAATAAACAAGCTTCAGTCTCTTACCGATAAGCGATTCGGAGATCTTGCGGTTGAGAAAGGATATCTGACAGACAGTCAGGTTTCCAGGCTTCTCACTCTTCAGGGCAACGGTTTTCTTTCATTTGTTCAGTCTGCTGTCGATCTTAAATATATGAACATGAATGATGTGGTAGAGGCGCTTAATGATTTTCAGCAGGATAATGGGTATACCCTGACCGATATGGATAATTTAAAGAGCTGTGATATAGACAGGATCGTGCCCATTTATCTGTACGATCTTCCCGGATATGCCAAAGAACTTATTGGTGTTGCGGTGAGAACGTTTTCAAGGCTTGTTGATTACCACGTGTATATAGAACGTCCGTATACAAGTGACAAGCTCGTCACTGAAAATCTCTGCTATCAGGCATCCGAAGGTGATTTCGATCTTCTGCTTGCTCTTTCCGGACCCGAAGAAACGCTCATGCAGTCAGCCATCGGTTTTGCCGGTGAGCAGTATATTGACGATCTTGATGATGCTCTTGATTCGGTATGTGAGCTTATCAACTGCATAAACGGAATATTCGCAACCGATATCAGTCACAGATTCATAAACATTGACATGGTTGCTCCGCACTACAAAGCAGGTCCCGCCGTTATAAATGCCGAGGATATAATAAATATCCCGCTGCACCTGTTTGACAAACCTGTAACTCTGACAGTTCTGCTGTCCGATAACTATACGGTTGAATGAGATATAATAATTGATGAGGAGATTATAAAATGGGCACTATACTTATAGTAGACGACTCAAGGACAATGCGAAAGGTGCTTGCAGCTTCATTAAAGGAAGCAGGACATTATATAATAGGAAATGCCGGTAACGGCCAGGAGGCTCTCGATCTTCTGAAAAACCTCTCCCCCGATCTTCCCGATCTTATAACACTCGACATTACGATGCCGGAGATGGACGGCATAGAGACGCTCAAACGAATAAGAGCCGGTTATCCCGACCAGAAGGTTATCATGGTAAGCGCTGCAGGTCAGAAGGACAAAATTATGGAGGCACTTAAGTTTGGAGCTGTTGATTTCATAAAGAAACCGTTTGACCACGATGAAGCCATGGAAACATTCAAAAGGATCCTTGGTTAAATAAAACAGGTTCAAAGGCGATTCACCTTTGGACCTGTTTTTTTCCGGATATTACAGGCCATGAATATCGGAAGCTTCGTTCAGCTCTTCTATCCGCTTTCTCAAATATGCATTCTCCTCTTTTTCAAGCGTCGGATCCGCTTCAAGTATAAGAGAAGCGTCCTTAGCCGCACGCTCGAGGATCACGGCATCAGAGAATACATCTCCAAGCTTAAACTGCATATCCCCGCTCTGTCTTACACCGAACATATCTCCCGGTCCCCTCAGCTTAAGATCTTCCGAAGCGATCTTAAAACCATCGTTTGAATGGTTTAATATATCCAGTCTCTTCCTGCTTTTCTCACTTTCCTTACAGTCTATGAAAATGCAGTAGGACTGGGCATCTCCTCTCCCGATCCTGCCCCTTAACTGATGGAGCTGGGCAAGACCGAAACGTTCTGAATTCTCGATCAGCATAACCGTAGCATTCGGCACATTCACACCCACCTCCACCACAGTCGTACTTACCAGGACGTTGATCCTTCCTTCCAGAAAATCCCTCATTATCCTGTCTTTTGCTACCGGCTTCATCTGACCGTGAAGATATTCTATGCTGATTTCCGGACTCAGCTCATTCTTTAGTCTGTCCTTATATGATATGACATCCTCACAATCAAGTCCCTCACTATTCTCAACCAGCGGACATATAACATATACCTGATGGCCCGCTTTTACTTCTTTTTCTATAAAATTATAAGCCCTCTTCCTGTAATCCGTACCGACAACGCAGTTCTTTACCGGCAGGCGTCTGGCCGGAACCTCGTCTATGACAGAAATGTCAAGATCTCCGTACAGCATTATCGCAAGAGTTCTCGGAATGGGGGTAGCGCTCATTACAAGAACATGAGGATTCCTGTCTCCTCCCTTTTCGACAAGCATACCCCTCTGTCTTACACCAAACCTGTGCTGCTCATCCGTAACCACCAGTGCAAGCTTACTGTATACCGCCTTCTCCTGAAACAATGCGTGGGTTCCTATGATCACTCCGGCCTTCCCGCTCTCAATCTTCTCATATATCCTGCGTTTGGCTGCCTGTGTCATCGAGCCTGTAAGCAGACAGATTTCGCTTTCTATATTGAAACGCTCAAAAATATCAGAGAACGAATCAAAATGCTGTGCCGCAAGGATCTCCGTCGGAACCATTACAGCGCACTGATATCCGCAGAGCACCGCATCTATGCATGCAAGCACTGCCACTATTGTTTTTCCGCATCCCACATCACCCTGGATCAGCCGGCTCATTGCATGGGGACCGCCGATATCTTTCTCCACATCGGAAAGTGCCTTAAGCTGGGCATTTGTCAGCCTGTATGGCAGCGATCGGATTATATCCCTTACTTTATCCGATGCTTTTATAACAAAATCATTGGCCGATCTGTTATTCTCTTCCCTTAAAAGCCTAATCCTCAGTATAAACATAAGGAACTCATCATATATAAGGGCTTCCCTTGCATCCTTAAGTTCATTTATATCTTTCGGAAAATGGATTCCAAAGAGTGCTTTCTCAAGAGTCAATCCTCCGACCTTTTCGTCTGATCTGATATCGTAAAGAGCCTGCTTTACCGCCTTCTTTACTGCATTGTTTGTAAGCCCTTTCGTTAGCGGGTAAACCGGCTGCAGCGAATTCTCAACCTTTCTGTATTCCTCCGGAGTGAATATCAGCGGCTGCTCCATGGACCAGTTACTTCCCGACCGTTTCAGGGTTCCCGCAAAAATATATTCGTGTCCCACTGACAGACTCCTGGTAAGATAAGGCATATGGAACCAAACCACCCGCATGAGTCCGTTATCTGTCACTGCATTGGCAGTCACAACAGCCATTCTGCCTGCCCTTCTCATTAACGGCCGCTCGTTTAACCTTATGCGGACAAAAATGAAATCACCTGTAAGAGACTCAGCCGGTGCAACCGGTTCATTATACTGCATATAGTCTCTTGGGTAATAATACACAAGGTCGCCATATGTATATATGCCGACCCTGTGGTATAAACATGCTGTTTTATCGCCTATTCCTTTAAGATTTCTTATATCTGAATTAATACTCATTGTGTTCTATTCTACGGAGAGCACATAATAATATATCGGCTGTCCACCGTAATGCATCTCTGTTTCGCACGAGGGGAATTTCTCCTCAACCTTCTTCAGGAAATCACCCGCATCCTGTTCTTCTGTATCCCTGCCGTAATAAATACTTATAAGCTCGGACTCATCATCAACCATTTTTTCTATCATCTTAAGAGCTGTCTCTTCCACGGATTCACCAACGGCAAGAATATCCTTATCGCCGATTCCCATGATATTGCCCTGTTTGATGCTGATGTCATTGATAACGGTATCCCTTACGGCATAAGTAACCTGTCCGGTCTTCACATCCAGTATGGACTTGCTCATGACCTCATTATTCTCTTCCGCGCTCATGTCAAAGGTGAAATTGATAAGAGCCGTTATTCCCTGCGGTACTGTTTTCGTGGGGATAACATATATCTTCTTGTCTTCAACCATATATTTAACCTGGTTTGCTGCCATTATAATATTTTTATTATTCGGCAGGATGAAGATATTGTCGGCATTTATCTCATTTACAGCCCTGAACATATCTTCGGTGCTCGGATTCATTGTCTGACCGCCGGAGATTATCTTATCCACTCCCAAGCCCTTAAAAATTCCGTCCAGTCCGTCTCCCATGGAAATAACTATGAAACCGATATCCTTCCTTTCGGAATCACTTCCCGAAGCCTCAGCCCTAACGGCAGCAGGCTGTGATACATCTGCTTCAGTCCCGCTGTTCTTATCCTCAGGCTTAAAAGTACCCTCCTGCGGTTCCCCCGCATCTGTTCCGGCATGGCCGGCATCCTCTTTTATCTCTTCATATTTGGTCTGGCCGCCTGCACCTTTAGACATCTTAAACAGCTTCTCCTGATGCTCCTCCCTCATATTGTCAATCTTCATTCTGGTAAGAGCACCGTATGTCAGCGCCTTCTGTATTGCAAGACCGGGATCGTTCGTATGAACATGAACCTTTACATAATCCTCGTCGGCCACGCATACTATGGAATCACCTATGGACTCAAGATAATTTTTAAAATCCTGCTCATTTTTGGCATTGAAGACCTTATCAAGCATGATGATGAATTCGGTACAATATCCGTACTTTATCTCAAACCCGGCCTGGACTTCATAACCCTTCTCACTTGTGATTCCGGGCATGGGTTCATCTGATATCGAGAATACCATTTCATTTCCGAGATATGCGTGATATGCTCCTTTAAGGATCTCAACCAGTCCCTGACCGCCCGAGTCCACCACTCCTGCCTGCTTAAGTACAGGCAGCATGTCCGGGGTCTTCGCAAGAACCGCTTCACCCTGCTTTATAAGTTCCGCAATGAAGATATTCATATCATCCGTTGTATTACAAAGCTCAGTTGCTTTCTCCGCAATACCTCTTGCAACCGTCAGGATTGTTCCTTCCTTGGGTTTCATTACTGCCTTATATGCGGTCTCCACAGCCTTATTACATGCGCTTGCAAGTATCGGAATATCTATAACATCCTTATCACTTACCACCTTTGTGAATCCACGCAGCAGCTGGGAAAGAATAACTCCCGAATTACCCCTGGCGCCGCGAAGAGAGCCCGAAGCTATTAGCTTACATAAAGGCTGCATTTCCACTCTGCCCATTGATGCAACATCATTCGCCGCAGTCATTATGGTAAGAGTCATATTGGTACCTGTATCTCCGTCCGGTACTGGAAATACATTCAGCTCATTTATCCATGCCTTTTTAGCCTCAAGCGACTTGGCACCTGTCAGAAACATCTTTGACAGCATTTTTGCATCGATAGTATTTGAAATCACTTCAGCTGCTCCTCCTACTCCCTCTTTAGTCGATCACTCTGACACCTTCAACATAAATATTGATCTTTTCAATATTAAGTCCGGTGAACTCTTCAACCTTATACTTAACATTACTTATAAGATTATCGCAAACAGTCTTTATACTTACTCCATATGCAACTATAACATGAAAATCAAGAGTAAGCTGTTCATTCTTAAATATCACATTAATACCCCGGGTAATCTTTTCCTTCTTAAGAAGCTTTACTATACCGTCTGTCACATTGACTGCAGCCATGCCGACTATTCCAAAACATTCCACAGCAACCGATCCCGCATATTGCGCTATGACCTCCGTATCAATGCTTACGTTTCCCACCTGTGTTTTAATGTAACCTTTCATCGAAGCCCCTCCTTATTTATCTCTGATTGATATATCAACAGGAACCTTTTCATTACATAGACCTAAATATTATACACTGTTTCTTACAAAAAGAAAACTTAGTTTTGTATTCTTTATATTCTTTTTTATACTTTTATGTAATTATACTTGCATTTGATCCGAACTTCTGATAGAATACACTTTGTTGCGGGTATTTATGTCCGCTTTACCTGAACAGATTCATATTTAAATATATATAAGATAAGGAGGTGCAAAAGATGGCAAAATGTGATGTTTGTGGAAAGGGAGTACATTTTGGTAATAATGTAAGTCATTCACATAGAAGATCAAACAGAATTTTCAATGCAAATGTTAAGAGAGTTAAATGCAAGGTAAACGGAACTCCCCAGAGGCTTCATGTATGTACCAACTGTCTTAAGTCAGGCAGGGTTGAAAGAGCCTGAGATTTATACTGTATTTTCAGAGAAGACTTTCGGATAGAGGGTCTTCTTTTTTTGCATAATTCTCTCTTTTTAAAAAAACATGGCCTTCATTCCATCATGAAGGCCATGTCGTTTAATCATCTCTAATTTATCCGCGGCTTCAGAACTGTTCCTTTAGCATCGCATATTCCTGATTGATAACCTGTACCGTCTCATTATCTCCATCCATGTTATCGGGATGGAATATTTTAAGAAGATCTCTGTACCTTTTCTTCAATGCAAGGACATTATCCACTCCATTGAAGAATACCCCGGACTGATATGTCGAAACATTAACCGATCCGTTAGCTGAACCGGAACCTGCAGCAGCATAACGATACCGGTACTTCTCCTTCTCCGTCTCGAATTCTTCCCGTTCTTTACATAATGTACGAAATCCCCCCTCAAGGATCTCGAGCTTCTGATTGAACAATATTTTTTCCGTAGCCAATGTTTTGGCTTCGAGCTCGGTCTTTCTTGCCTGTTCGCTTACCGAAGCGATCATTATGCGCTTCTCTTCTTCAAACTGCTGCTTCTTCTCTTCGAACTCAGCCTTCTCTTTTTCGAAGGATCTTCTGGCATATTCCAACCGTTGGCTCTCTTGTAAAAGCCACAGCTTAATAGAAGCCATGTCTTCTACAGAAATATTCTGTGCAATATCCATATTATTCCCCTTATTATTCATAATCCCTTCAAACAACTTATAGTGCATAGCTTCCCCTCAGATGCACTATATAGTGTATTATAAATAACCTTGTTATTTTTTTCAAGAGGGTTTTTAAAAAATTTTATGTTAATTTCTGTCTAATGCCTCGTTAACAACTTCTTCGTCACTCATTCTTTCAGATTCCCTGTTTCCGGTGAATTTATTCACAAGATCCGGAACCATATCAAGGATCTTGGTCATGCTGTCCTGATTCTTTATGTTAACAAGCCTTGTTGTCCCGTTCTGAATAACAAGCACTGCGCTCGGACTCATCTTTCCCGTAAGTCCTCCGGCTCCGTTTACTTTCTTCTCACCCCGGAAATCACCGGCGCCTACCCCGAATGATACATCAACAAAGGGAACCAGGATCGTATCGTTTATTATCTTAGGTTCTCCCACAACGGTCTTACTCGACAGGAAGCCATCCATTCCTTTAAGCATTGAATCAACAACTTCATTGAAATTATTAGCCATTTACACTGTTCTCCTTTTTCATTATGCGTATAAACCTCTTGACTTTTCTGTTGAAATAAAGCTGAAGTAATATCTTAACCACAACGCACAGATATATCCTTCCCTTTATAAAAATATCAAATGCCAGAACCTCATTACAGAAATCCGGCTCTATTACAATATTTCGTCCGTACCATGGATAGAGGACCGCTGCACCGGCAAGAACCTTTCCCGTTGATGAAGGATCGTCCGAACCATATTCAAGATGTCCCCTGACCTTTCGAGGTCTTACCGCTTTCAGCAGCCTTTTAAGCCCGGAAACAAGGAGCCTTATAACCTCTCTGTTCTTACTGTCATTACACAGCGCTGTGTGGTAATAATCAATATTGTCCAGTGTGTCTCCTGCTCTTTCTGCTGTCCTTTCCAATCCCTTCGTCAGCTTTTCGTATGATATCCCAATCTTCCTGGCGATCTGTTCTGCCTTCTCTGTCAGCCCTTTCAGTTTTTCCGATATGGGACTTTCTCCGGCAGCCTTTGTTGAACTGTTTTCATCCGTTTTATCGTCACGGGGCGGATCGGTATCTGTCAGTTCATTATTTTCCACAGGATAGTCTATATCAAGCCCTTCCTCATGTTCCTCAACATATACCGTGGTCTTACCGTTCTTCCCTCCGTGTTCCGTCCTTACCTCTGTACCGTCTTTGTTATATTCATAAATAATATATTCAGAACTATCATCCCTGTTCTTATTCTTTTTCTCGTCCTTGTTCCTGTTCGTGATCTTTTTCTTCTTATGCTTCTCTTCCCTGCGCCTCTTTCTCTCTCTTCGTTCTTCTTTGCTTCTTATCCTGAAGCCGAAGACCTTAATGGTAAGCTTAGTCTTCCCATCCCTGTATTCAAACGCAGCACTGACAATGTGCAATAGCCAGCTGACTCCGGCAAGTGCGTACAGAGGATTATCTTCTCCGTTTTCCTTTGAAGCATTACCTTTATATCTTACAGGAACAAACATAACGAGCATCACAATGAGAAGCAGGATACCGATAATGCACAGCAGGACAATTCCGATAATTTTTAGTATAAGAAAAAGCGTATTCAGCATCTTGTCCGATCCTGTCCTTTAACGGAATCTCTCTCAGCCGGCTCCTTAATGTACCTTTCGATAAAACCGGCTTTAAGATCCGTATACGTACCGGTTCTGTCATAATGATCCATTACTATTCCCTCTACGAAAGAATATGCTTCTTTCATATTCTCTGTTATGCCCACTATTGTATGATCCCTGTGCCTGAACCTTCTTTGTTTAAACACAGGTGCCGGAACTATATCAAACACATCGCCGGGATTCTCGGAAAGCATTATAAAATACAGTCCGGTCATTCCTGTTCCAAGCCTTAACCTGCGTTTTATCTTCGAAAAATCCTTCCCCGTTTTCTCTGTCAGGAAGATATCGTTTATATATCTTATCATTCCGGACTCCCAGTTTTAATTCTGCCGGTGTGCCAACAGCTTGATTATAGCACAGAGACAGCAATATTTGTAGTACCTCTATTTCGAAAACCACGCATCAAAAACCTTACGGGCCACAGGCGCGGCCGTTTCACCGCCGGATCCCGCACCCTCGGCAATAACGGTAACGGCTATTTGCGGATCATCCACAGGCGCGAACCCCGTAAACCATGCATGACTCCTGGTCTTATCCTTGGAATACTCGGCCGAACCCGTTTTACCCGCAGCTTCATAGTCATCGGTACCCTGAAGTCTGTATCCCGTTCCGCTGATAATGACCTCTCTCATCAGCTCTCTCAGCACGCGGCTTTCCTCCGATGACATCAGCCTTCCGTATTCGACAGGCGCATAACTCTTTACACCCGTCCCTCTGCTGTTCTTAACCGCCGAAATAACCATGGGACGCATAAGTACACCGTCATTAGCAACAGCCGCGGTTATCATAGCCATATGTATTGGAGTCACCTGAGTACGTCCCTGACCGATACCGGCCTGGATAACCTCCGGTGTTTTCGTCGTATCATTTATAAGGACACTGCTTTCCCTGTAGCTGAAAGGGCTTGGAAGCCTGGTATTGAACATAAGCTGCGAACAGGTCTTTTCAAACTCTTTCCTGTCAAGCCGGGAAGTAATATTGGCAAAAGATGAGTTGCAGCTTCTTGCAAAGCTTGACTTAAGATCAAGATGTCCGTGCTGTGTACCATGATAACAGCTTATCGTTATATCCTCGAAGGTAAAGCTTCCGTTACAGTCAAACTCATAACCGCTTATTTCCGGGTGCTCCCTTATATACTCAAGTGCCGTAACTATCTTGAAGGTGGATCCCGGAGGATAGAGACCGAGAGTAGCACGGTTTACAAGCGGGCTGTTCTCAGTATCCTCATTAAGCCCGGTCCACATCTCCTCAATATTATTGGGATCAAAATCAGGCTTCGATACCATCGCAAGTATCTCTCCGGTCTTGACATTGATCGCGATAACCGCGCCCTTATGGTCGCCGAATGCATCATACGCCGCCTTCTGCAATCCGGTATTAAGCGTGGTAATTACAGTATCCCCATTATTCTTTATCCCGTTGATATCGTTTCGGATCCTTATATTAATTGGATCATCACTCTTAAGCAGAGTAAATCCGCTTATAGATTCAACACCCGTTCCGCCCTGCGAGGCGAATCCGACAGCATGCGCGAACAGTCTGCCATAAGGATAACTTCTGCTCTCCTCCGCGCCGTTATTAACCGTTTCGGCAAGTATCTGTCCGTCTGCGGAAAGTATCTTTCCTCTTACT
>JAILNV010000228.1 GCA_024691125.1 Lachnospiraceae bacterium
CTTCCAATATAGGTTTTTACAGCATAGATCATCTTGCCCAGTATATAGATACAGCCATAAACATCAGTACGAATGCTTCTTTAAAGGGAACTCCGACAAGATTCATAAAGGGTTCACTGGGTACGATAGGAGAGATACAGAATGTAAGCTCAGAAGGCTGGATAATCCTGAAAGGAATAACACTTGAGTATACCGATGATGAAGGATTCTATTCGGAAATTACCACAGATATTATGATCTCTGCTCCGGATACTGCTTTTGTTGATACATCATCTCTGCCTCCTATTTTTAAGTATGCGCTGATAGCAGACCAGGGGCTTGAAGTGGGAAGCCATCCTATGGAGGTAGATGGAAGTATTTATGCAGGAGGAGGAGAAACAGGTGGTATTGATATTGGCAGAAACGTTAAGATCTATGATTCATCATATGTTGTATCAAATGGTCCGTTTGTCATAGAAAATGCAGGCTCAACCAATACTTCTATAGAATCGGATGCTTTTTATGTATCCGATATAGCTGTTAATGACGGAGTACTGAATGTTAAATCAAATACGAGGGTAGCCGATGACCTGACACTTTCCGGACGTACAGCAAAGGTAAATATGGAAGGTACTTATATAGGGTTCGGTAACTCTATGTCTGACTCGGTGAAGAGCAGTGCAATAGTTATTAACGGTACCAATGCAGATCTTAATATGAGCGGACTCAGCAATCTGATAATTGCAGGACATTCTTTTATCGGTACAGGAAAAGCAAAGGAAGCCGATGCTTTATCAACGGATCTTACGATTGTAAATGATGATGGAACTACATCCACCTATAATTGGAATGATGACCCATTGGATGCAGGATCAATCGCAAAGGTTAATTCCAATGTGATGATGGGAGAGTCGGTTGCTGTGAAAGGTAATCAGCTGGCATATCTGATTCCGGATGAGTGTATAGCCATTAATGGAAATCAGTTGACGGACTTCAGCAAGAATCCAATGACGCTTTCAGAATGGCATAAGATGAGCAGGACTTATTATGAGATTAATTCCTCCGGAATAAGAGTTCCCAAAGCCGGATTCTCTCCTGTTGCAATGAATAAGAAAATATCCTCAATGGGTGGAAATATGCTCAGTGATTATGCACCCGGGGGAGAGGCGGATGTTAAATGGCAGACGGTTTTTGCACCGAGTAATGGTCAGACACTCGTCTATTTCTACATAAAATTTGCGGATAATCAGTCAGCCAATTCGTATGCAACCGACTATTACAGAAATCATAAGGACAGAATAGATAATTATATTTCTGTTTATGCGGATAATATCTTACTTCCCGCAAGCAGGGATGATGTATTTACTCAGGCGGGCACAGTATCAAGGAATAAGACTCTTTCATCCAATGGTTACGGAGAAGCTCATCTGCTCACTACGCTCCAGGAGGGTGAATGTACCGGAAGCGCAAAAATATACACGGCTCTTTGCAGCAATCTTACAGAAAACATGGATGCGCTTACTTCGGAACAGTTAAGTAACAGTGTATATAATAATATAGTTGTAAGCGGAAACGGAATAAGAAGCTTCACCGGAAATGGTGGCACTAAGAAATTTAAAGATTCAACCGGTAGCGTGATAGCTATAGTAACTGATGCACAGACAGATATTTCCGGAATATATGATGGGTCGGGTACAGGTGCAACTGCAACCGGATATGAGTATGATAGTGCAACAGATGGTACCGATGTAAAGCTTATATTGGCTACTCATGATGTTGTATTGGATTCTGACTTCAGCGGAATTGTTATTGCAGGTGGAAAGATATATATAAACGGAGACATAAAACTCGTGGGAATAGGTGATGACTCCGATAAAAAGGAAGAAATGATCAAGGTATTACAGCAGCTTTATGATCCGACGGGAGCGGATCCCAATGCTAATGTGAGACCTATCGATTTCTTTAAAGATGGAGATTTGTACATAGCCAGCAGCGGTTCATCGAGTTCCGGACTGGGTTATGTAGACATTAATAATTCGGTTATGTATCAGAATTGGATCAAGAGGTAATTTAGTATGATAACAAAGGATAACCGTGGACTTACATTGGTAGAGCTGATGGTTGCGATAGCCATAATTGGTATTATAGCAACCATGCTTGTGATGAACACAGGATATATTCAGAGTTCCGCAGCACGTTCTCTTGCCAATTCCATTAAGACATCGGTAGGTGAAACCCGAATTAAGACAATGGGCAAGCAGGAGACTTTACTGTATATTTATAAGGACAGTGCCGACGGAAGATATTACAAGCAGTTTATAACCAAAGTTAATGATAGTGTTCATTATGAGCCGGTAGAAATGATAGGTAAACATTATCCGTCGGTCAATTATTCATATGTTAACAGTTCAGGAACAACAGTTACCGACACTATTAATGCAGGAAGTGGAAACGGACTTCTCATAGCATTTGACAGAACCAACGGGAAAGAGAAGGTAGTAAGTGGTCAGGCTCTGGCTGACGGATCAACAAAAGACAGTGTATCATGTAATAACATAACCGTGAGCGGAGGCGGAACGGATTATATTGTGGAAATAGTACCTGCAACAGGTAAAGTGTCTCTTAAGTAGTAATGGAGGGTTGTATAATGAGAAATCCTGTATGGTCAGTTAAAAAAGATAACAGAGGCTTCACGATTGTGGAGCTTTTGATAGCGGTAGCTTTGGTCGGATTGGTAGGTTCGGCTGTTTTTGGATTTATGACAGTAGGAGCCAGAACATTTACGAGTACAAGCTCGGATGTAAATCTCCAGAGTGAATCGCAGCTTGCTTTCAATCAGATGCAGGATATCATTATTGATACAGCGGTAGGAATTGATTATTCATATGCTCCGGCAGGATGTACTGATCTTTCCAATGATTCCAATTATATTAAAGTGGTTGAAGAGGATGTGAATACAGCGACCGCTGCCGGTAAGAGACTTACCATGTATAATATGGATAAGATTTATGAACTGTCATGGGAGAGGGATGCCTCTGATCCGGTGCAGTCCAAGCTTTATTATACTGAGTATGCACCGATAAATACAGGTACCACCCTTACCAAGGGCTCTCCGGAGGCGAATGCGAATCATGTATTAATGGCTGAATATATAAGTGATTTCAAGGTTGATCTTACCCGTATGAATGACAAGCGCATTGTAAGGCTTGAAACAACATATGTAAAGAATAATAAGGAATATACATCAAGTCATAATATAACCCTTAGGAATAAACCGGTATCAGGAAATACAATACCTGCTTATGTGGATCCCGTTCCTTCAGCTACCATGGGGGCAATACATGGTCCTGTTGAGTTATTTGTTAAGCCCGGAGAGACAGGCAGTATTAATCCTTCAGGAAATACATATTATCAGGAGGATTCGAACGGAGTATTCTACTATAATAATTCTACAATAGATTACCAGGTGGTAGCTTCACCGCAGAAAGCTTCAGGAACCGGAATATCAAGTTCAGGGGTTCTGTCAGTAAGTCAGGGACAGACTGATGACTTTACAATAAGGGTATTCAGTACTGTGTCAAGTCATTATCTTGATGTTACCGTACATGTTATAAGAGTAACGGGAATTACGCTCACACCAACTACGACGGCGACATTGGATGAGACCGGGACAGGAGTATATAATAATCTGATCAAGGATGAGGAGTTCAGCCTTACGGCGTCTGTAAATGGAAATTATCTTGATAAAACATCATCAATATCAGGGGCCGGTATTGATGATACGGTAAGTTGGACAATAACAAAGGGTGCAGCTTATTTCGAAATAGTATCATCAGACGGATATTCATGTTCATGCAAGATGAAGTCGGTATTTACATTATCCGGATCATCTGTTCAGAACGTGGGTAACAGGTTCCAGATAGATAATATTGAGGTTACCGCAACTAGCAATGAATCAGTAAATACTCCGAAATATATGGATTTCCTTGAGGGTGCATATGCTCCCGTGACAGCTAAGTTCCAGGGATATGCATTAACCAGCAAGGGTGATTTCAATATAAAGATAAATGAATCCAATCTTAAGAGAGGAAAGCAGTATACCGTTAATTATGCAGGTTTTGCCGAGGGTAAGCCCCTGTTCGGAGATATTACGATGCCTGACGGCAATACGATTGATTGGACTCAGTATTTCTGTATAGTTGAGGTGAATCTGGTTGAGAACGTTCATAAGGTGAATGGAGAAATAGATTCACATGAATTACCTCACGATGACTTCATAGATACGAAGAATGACAACGGAGTTACGGGAACAGGTAATAACTGGCATTTCCAGTGTCCGATGACATTGAATCCCAATGCTGAGTATACATACACCATATGTATGCACATTGTCAAGGCTAAGGACGGTGATGAATATTCATCAGATCATCAGACAATACAGACTGCACCGTATAAAGATTATACAACATCCGATTATGTATACAGCAGCAACACAGTTACTGCAACATTTAACCGTCTGCTGTTAAATTATCAGTATGGTTCAAACAAATATGACAATCTGGTTATAACGGACAATAAGGAGAATGCTATATATTTCCCGAGATCATTTGATACGACCAGTCCTTCAAAGGTTGTCGAAATGTTTATGACATATGACCAGTCTTTCCAGCCCGATGGCGGGTATTCGAACAAGGATTTTTCATTCGAATGGGCATTTTTCAGATATAACAGTGCAGAGGAGAAATACATTGATGCTGACGGTAAAGAGATCGCCGTTTATGATTATGATGAAAATGCTCATACATACAGAGACTCATCAGGCAATGCAACACTGACTACAGATGCATTAAGCCTTGACGCGTCTCAATATCCAAAGAGTGAAGTTAATGGTATCTTTACAGCCAACAACGTAACAAACAATCTGTTTGGCGTAAAGTTTGATATGGGTGGTTATGAGAGTAAGAGTAAAACATGGGGCACAGTAGAAAACCATTTCAGAATGATTCCTTTCTTCGTAACACATGATTCCGGAAATAATACAGTGCGTCATGCACTATTCAGTAATTATGTAGATATTTACACTAATAATATTGAGATTCCTGCAACAGGTATGATTGCCAAGCTTGTAGAAGCAACGACAGGAACGAGAGAAGCAGAGGAGAGCTATTTCCCTTCACCGCTTGATCTATACAATTCGGATATCAAGGTGAAATTCCCCGGTGAGACAACAGGAAATACCATGAGAAGCTGGACAGGTGCCTGCTGCAGATATGCATTTCCGAACTTCCCGGAGACGATCCGTTATACGATAAAGAGGAGCGGAAGTGCGGATAATGACAGATATGATCTTACGCTGTATGCACAGCATAAGACAACACATGCATGGACTGAATTTGCCAAGTATTATTGCAGTTCGGAATCGCGTGTATGGACACTGGAGACTATATATGATTAAAAGCTGCCTTTAACTTTAATTCAAGCATGGCTAAAGGAGAATTGCGATGAATAGAAATCTATTTGCGGGTTTAAAGAACAGTTCAATAAGAAGGAGAGTAAGCGCTGTCATGGCAGTAGTAGTAGCAGTGACAGGAGTGGCTTCGTATACCTATCTAAACAGACATGAGGTAGCTGCTAAGGATACACTTGACAGTATAACAAAGGTAGTGTCCGGAATATCCGAGAGCAGACCATATACCATATTGGAGATAACTCCCGGATACGCGCCTTATGTTGTAAGCCTTAACGGCCTTGACGGACAGATACATATGGTGTCAGGCAATCAGCTTATGGGCTTTACAGGTTATTATATAAAGAACAGCGAACCTATCCGCACAAATATTAAAGAAGCCATAAATGACAAGATAGAGATAACTACAGTCAGTTCAAATGGCTTTCTTGTAGAAAGCGACCATATTTATACAAGGTCATCTGTAAGCGATTCCAATATGAGATATCAGATAGCCGATAAGATGTTTGGTGTGTTAGGTGAGCAGGGTATAGTAAATAATACTGCCCAGGAAAGAAGTATACTCAATGCAGAGACATTTACCGACAATGAAAAGGTGACCCATTACAGGGTATATGAGGAGCACCACGAGGGTGATGTTATTCAGAACGGAAATATTAATGTTGCTCTTGATAAGTCTAATTATAAGAGCCTGGGTTATGAACTGCTTGATAAAATATATACATACAGTGCCAATGACACCAATCATTATGATGAGAACGGCAAGTCAATAGACGGCGGAGTGTATATTGATTATGCCAAAGGAAGTATGGAGCACAAGGTCAGCAATAATGAAGTACGGCAGATTTCTGCAAATTATATAAGAACATATGACAGCAGTATGTCTGATAATAAATTTGCGGAAGTCTTTGTCAGTGCAAACCTTATAGATGAAAATTCTGAAAGTGATGATGAAAATAATAACGGAAATCAGGCAACGGATGAGGAGGATGAGAATCTGTTAGCTGATACGCTTAGGTATTTATCCGCAAATTCTGCTGAGCGTGGCGATGAGTGGAAGGGAGATTTTGATCCGGGCTTAGTAGCAGCTTATGATGATAATGAATATAAATACGCAACAGGAGATGCATATGTTTATGCCGTATTCCGTGAAACCCGGAATGCTGCCTTCGGTTATAAAGTTAAAGACACTGTTAGCGTTACAGCAGAAAACTATATTAATTATCCGATTGATACACCGGTTTATGAATTGACAGATGGTGTATACAGGTACGCAGGTACCATAAGCAGTAATCTTGTTAAGCTTGAAGATAATTCAGAGGCTAAGGCATTGGATGGAAGGGTATATGCTTTTGTTGAATCCCATCCAAACAAGATTGCTTTAAGTTCTTCAGGGGCTTCTGACGAGCTTGATATTTCATCAGGCAGTTATGCTAATGCTCAGGATAATGGTACTATAGTTGTTGAAGATACTTATGATACTGATAATAACGACTCTATTGAAAGCAATGCAGGAAATGATTCAGGTGATAATTCACATACGGTTGTGAATGAACCGACAGTAGATATCGTTATCAGTCAGGATATTGACATGTATAACGATGATGTTTCCGGTAATGATGTATCAGGAAACGGTGTATCCGGAAACGGTGTATCGGGAAACAGTGTTTCTGATAACGATATTGATGATGAGGATGGTGAGTATGTATTAAACGATGGTTTATACATCGTATATTTTGAGTATTCCAAAGACCAAAATACAGATAAAGATACGTTCTATGAAGTAGACAGTTTCAAGGGAGCTACGGCCGAAGAAGGTGCGCAGTATGTAACAGGTTATGATGAGAACCTGAAGGAAGACAGCAGGATACCTGCGCTTGTTCCGAATTATAACGGTACCGGCTGTATAGAAGCAGGCGTTACAGATGAGACGAGGAATTATTATGTATACGAGTATGCGTTCGACAGGGGAAATTATGTGTGGACTCCCAAAACCTTTGATCAAAACTATGATTACAAGACAGTCGATGACGCTTACAGATTAAAAGGATCTGAAATATATTATAAAATTTCATTTACAAACAATGAGTGGTTCAAGCAGTATGTTTTGGACAGAAATGAAGGAAAAGAGTGCGATGACCTTAATGTAAAGGTTAAGTGCATATCAGCGAACAATATAAAATCAGCTGACGTTGATGAAGCAAAGATGACTGTGGTTATGTCATCGGATGCAAGCTTTACGTTATTTAATAGTATGAATAATGAGCTGAAGGAGAAGTATCCTGAATTTAAGCCGGCAGATTATGACAGAGATAAAGCCGATATTGATCAGAATATATTGAAAAAGCTTGTAAACAGAGCTGCAGTAGATAAGATTCCTTCAGTTGTTGATTACAGGATTGTTGAAAAAGCAGATGATAATGTAAATAAAATTAAAGGAAGCTTCATATACAGATTTGCTCAGGCAATGATGTTGGATGCACCTGATAAGTATTATGATGCCATAAGTAATCTTGATCTGGATGAAGAGTCAAATAACAGAGAACCGGATGAAACTCCTAATACAAATACCTTGACATATAATGATTGTCATTATGTGAATAAGAATGTCTACATATATAATATGAAGTGGGAGAAGCAGAGTGACGGAACTCTGTTGAATCCGGTGAATAATTATCTGTATACAATGAGTAATACGGATCGACTTAAAGGATTTACCGAAGAAGAAATAGCAGCAGGATTTGATGAAGTACTGCTCGATATCAATAATGAGAATCTGTTCAGGGAGACTGATAATGCTAATGGTGACAGACCATTACTTGATACAAATATTACGGAAGCCAGGGCACTTAGGTATATTATTGGTTATGCGCAGAGACGTGAAGAGAGCATCAAGGGAAAGATGCGTATATTGGAGATAGAACCTACTCCTAATTTCGATCTTCAGGTCAATGATTCGGGTGAGAGAGTAAATGAATATTGGGGAGATAAATCCAATACTTCATACAGAAACGGTACGTTTGCAACAGATGACGGAAAGCTGTTCTTTAAGAACGATAAGAATAATCCACTTGTTGATCAGAAGGATACAAGGATAGAGCTTACCCGTATGAGCGTTGCCGAGTTCGTAGGTCATATTGAGGATCTTAATGCAGAATATGATATGATCTATATCGGAATGAACATAGAAGGCCTTAATACATCAGCAGCCGATGATAATGATGTTACAAAAGGATTGGCTACAGTAGAAGTGACAAATACTTATGATAGGTGGGGTAGGGTTAACGGAACTAAAAAAGTTTATACACCGGAAAAACTTACGGTATACAATGATCCGGACATGAGAGGTCTAGTGTACTCAAGTATTGGTGATTATGTTTATATGAAGGGTAATCTCCTTGGTAATGATCCTGTTGATTATACAAGTACAAACAGAGGGGCTAAACTGATCCCTGCCTCAAGCATTAGTGCAGATAGTAAAAAATACCGCACAAGGTATTCAGGGAATGACATTACTGCTGAGGATATTAAGAAGCTTAATGAATTCCTGGATGCAGGATATCCGATAGTTTTGGCTGATGAATTCTATAAGAGCGTAACAGCTGCGGAAAAAGAAATAGATACAAACAGAGTCGATACAGTATCCTATATGTATCAGTTTGTTAACGGTGCCAAAAACAAAAAGAATATGTTCGCACTGTCAAGTATGAATAAGAAGCTGTTTAACTGGTATTTGAATCTGTCAAAGCCTGAGCTTACAATGAGCGGTACGGCAGCGGATGCTATGGTCAGTCCTCAGTATATATATCTTGATCAGGTGGATAACTATTACCATGCTATCTACGATTTTAAGATAGCCAATAAGGGCGCGGCAAGTTCTGAATCGACCTATAATGCAGCACTCTACATTGATATTAATGCGGATGGAAAGTATTCGCATACTCAGGAGGGTATACGACTGACCAGCATCTATACAGTTGATGGTGATCAGATGTATGGAACAGAAGATCTTGATGGAAATGTAGTCTACAACTTAAGGACAGGTGTTGAGTATGTAGCCAACTGTCAGTTGGCAGCCTCTTTCGAAGGTGTTGTCCCATGGCGTTTGGAGATAACTCAGAATGATAACGTAAAGAGAAGGACTAATGCAACAGGATATTATCAGATTAACAGGAATGAACTTACACCAATAAAGGTATTGCAGATAAAAACCGGAAGCGGTAACAGATATGGTGGAAATTCTTCTACAACCTGGGATATGGCTTCGACCAGTAAGGATGTTAATAATATTTTCTGTAAGCTTCTTAATGATCACAATGTAGTAAAGTATGATGTGGATATAGAATCATACAGTGCCAATGATTTTGATGATCTTAAGTTCCTTCCGGCTTCTCAGAGGACAGAAGCAAACAAGACTAAAGAAACATATTTAAGTGAACTTGAGAATTATGACATGCTTGTAATGGGTTTTGCTGATTGTTACAGAGCACCGGTTGAGAAGAATGCAATACTGGCAATACAGGAATATATAGCCGATGGAAACAGCTGTCTGTTCTCTCACGATTGTTCATCGTATGTTAACTATCTTAAAGGCTCTGAAAGCAATAAAGATAATGGCGACTACGGAACACATTGGGGCTATGAATTTAACCGTTATATACGTAATCTTGTAGGAATGGACAGGTATAATGTGCTCGGGACAACTGACTGGGACAGCGCGGAATGGGGTAATATATTTGAATCGACCGCATGGAAGGATGCTCTGGATGATTCAATACCGCATAATTATGATGTGGCATATGTACCAAAGTCAGGGGTAAGAGGTGAGGATGGTACGGTTACAGGAGGTATCATAGCAGGAAGTAAGGATGACAGGAACGGAGATGCCAACGGATCGATAAAATATTTACAGAATCAGGGTTATTCATGGTTTGGCATGAATAAAAAGAGAGCATGGCACGATCAAAGTAACCGTGGTATATCACTAAAATATCGGTATGTGGATAAGTTCTATGCTGATGGTTCAGACGGTCAGGAGAGCAACGGTGTTAAATATGATGTAACACAGGTTAATGAAGGACAGATAACAAAGTATCCTTACAATCTTCCGGCAACATTTGTTGTTGCATCAACTCATGGACAGTATTATCAGCTTGATTTTACAGCAGATGACGATATGGATGGTGAGACTGATATAGTTGTATGGTACTGTATCGGTGGTAGTGCTAACAAATCTCATGACAAAGATATGTATGAGCTGACCGCCAATGATGTAAGAAATAATTACTACATCTATAATAAGGGAAGTATAACCTATACAGGTGTAGGACATTCGGGTGTACTTAATGGGAATAATCCTACCGGTAGTGAGGATGAGGTAAAGCTGTTTATAAACACATTGATAGCATGTTATCAGCAGGGTGCACATGAGCCTACTCTGAATATTGTAGAAGGCTATGAGAAGAATGCAAGGAATATAAACAATATTTATATTTCGTATGATAAGATGCTCCATGATGACTCGACCCTGGATTCAAATGGTGTGCTCGATAACTATGTAGACCTTTACTTTAAGACGGAAAAGACCAGTCTTGTACAGAATGCGGCATTTATCTCACATCAGATCAGTGCTAAGTTCTATTATGAGGCGGAAGCTACCGATCCAGGTGCTGTGGAAATTACGGACGGAGGCGGAAATAAATTCTATGGAATTGAAGTAACGCCTGTTGAGTTCAAATATGATAATGATTCTTATGACGGAGATGTAGATAATCTGGCTGACAGGATTACTTATAAAGCGAAACTGCCGGTTAAGAGGGAGAGCAGTGATGAAATGTGGGCGGCATATACCCCTACAGTATCAGCTAATAAGCTAAATGCCCGGAAGATACTCGTTGTAACCACAGATACTACTACCAACTCAAAGACACACAAGAGTAAATATAAGAGTAGTGTCAAGTCTGTATCACTTGTGAGGGCGCAGATGTTTATGTTGGATTAGTATTACAGAGTTAATAAACCGAGATTGATTTGATACGATATATCAGCCCCGTTGGTATCAGCGGGGCTGATATTTTGAGCCAAAGAGACGGGATTTAAAGTCTTTAATAAAGAGAGTAACTAAATAGAGTCAATACTTTATTGTATTTTGATTTTGTATGAGAAAATACATTAATGTGTGTATAATTCCGTAATCGGAGGTTGTAAGTGACTATATGAAAACAGTAGGATTGAAGTATAAATTTAATAATAAGGGTTTCTCTTTAATTGAGCTGGTTATTGTTGTGGCTATCATGGCCGTTTTAATAGCTGTGTTAGCACCGCAGTTTATAAGGTATATTGAGAAATCGAAAATGGGAAAAGACACGGAGGTGGCAGGTGTTGTACAGCGGGCAATAAATGTTGCTATGGCTGACCCGTCAATAGATGACCGGCCGGTTTCATTTGGG
>JAILNV010000282.1 GCA_024691125.1 Lachnospiraceae bacterium
GCTGGCCAAGGTAAGAAAGAATGTGGATGCTTTTGTCAAAAATGCCCCGCAATTTGACGATCTGACAATGCTGGCATTGAGAATAAAGAGTTTGACGTGAGTCGAACTCTTTATTATTGTTACAAAACATGGTATAATTGATAAAAATACTGACAGGATAGAATGGTTAATGAAACTCGGGACTAAAATTAATAAAAGAAAATATATTGATGCGGCTTTACTGGTAATAATGTTTCTGCTGATCTTTCTGGTTGTTAAGGGGCGCGACGAGCTCTTTATGAAGAAACAGTATGAGTTTAGTACGGTAAATGCCGCATTTTATGGTTTGAACGGAGAAAAATATGTCATTGATCAGGGAACTCAGGTTATCAATATTGTAAGCCGCGATCATGTTCTGCAAAAACAGCTTCGCGGAGGCAGCTTTGACCGTTTTTATTACGCCAAATCGGTAGCCGCCGATAAGAACGGTGTGGTATACATTGCAGATCAGGCATATGATGAGAATGGCGATGAGGTCAACCGTGTTGTTCAATACATAAATGGTAAGTATCGGGTGCTCTATAGTGCCTATGGCAGGCAGATATATGAGATCCAGGTATATGAAGATGAGGTTTATTTTCTGTCCCAGGATGATTTCGGTCTGAATCTGTATAAGATAGACAAAAGCTTTAATGTTGATCGGATAAGGCAAATATATACCGGGGATGTGTTAAATGGTGCCAGCATAGATCTTGCATCAGGAGTTGTTGCGATTGCCGTAAGGCGCGGAGATGTAAGATATATGACTGAAGAGAAATCAGTGTGGACAACTCTGGAGAAGGATGCTGAGCATCTTATGCCGCAGGATGTTTCCGCCAGAGGCGGACGTGTATTCTTTTCGGATATTTATGCAGGCAGGATATGCTTATTCGCACTCGACGGATCGAATAAATATGAGACCGTGTTTTCAGATGACGGTGTCAAGCTGGTATATATTAACGCTTCTGCCGACGGGCAGTCTCTGATGTGTTCTGATTATTCAAGTTACTATGAGCTTACTTATGATGGAAGCGGTAACCTTTCTTCGTATTATGAAGGTACGATACCATACAGGAATTATGGGAAAACCGTATTCTTATGGATAATGCTTTCTTTATCTTTGGTAATACTTTTATGGTTGCTCAGGTTTATTCCCGGAAAAGCTCTGAACCTTTTGCATAATGAGTCAGCGCTCAGAATGGTTGCCGTTATTATTGCGGTTTTGAGTGTATCCAGTTTTATTGCATGGTCATTATTGACAGAGTCGTATAATAGTGAAGACAGCGAAGACATAAGCAGCATGAAGCTTTTTACGGATATGGTTGTAGAAAATATTGATACCAAACTGTTAAAAAGTATTGAATGGGAAACGGATTATCAGGGCTCTGCCTATATGAAGCTTCGTGACCAGTTGGATGTATTGATGGCACAGGCTTATAACGAAGGCAAGGATTTCTATTATGTCTTCTATGGTGTAAGCGATGGAAGACTTAAATATCTGATGAATTATTATGATTCATGTACGTGTGGAGAACCATACGGAAATATGGATGACAGTTATTACATGGATGTGTACAACACAGGGAAATCATATGCTCTTAAAAGCAGAGACGCTGATGGACTGTGGCTTTATATTTTACGACCTGTTGAAAATGAGTATGGCGAACGGATCGCCGTGTTGGAAATAGGTACCGACTTAAGTTATCGAATGGTAGAACGAAGGAACCGGACCGTTAATCTGTTGTTGGATCTTTTCTGTTCAACAGCCGTTGTTGTGATGCTTATAGTTGAAGTTCTGTTCATGATGTCCTTTTTTGATAAACATCGAGGGGAGAAGGCTTCCGAGAGAAAGGTTGGAAATGCGGTTCCTTTAAGGACTGTCGCGTTGCTGACATATGCAGCTTCCACACTTCAGGATTCATTCATAACTACCTTATCTTCTAAATTGTATACCGGCAATCTCCCGGTTTCAACCGGTATTGCAGTTGGACTGCCGCTTTCGGCTGAATTGCTTATGATGGCAGTTTTTGCTGCGATCGGAGGCAGGATGTCTTCGAAATTCGGAAGTAAGAAAACCTTATTTATTGGGGTATTTATCGAGATAAGCGGTTTTATCGTCTGCGCGGTTATGTGCAATTATACAGGTCTGCTGATCGGAAATACTCTGGTTGGAATAGGAATGGGAATAATCAATGTGACATGTAATACGCTTGCCGCTATGGGAGATGGCATTGAAGATACCGCTGCTGCTTTTGCGGACATCATGGCCGGATCCGCCTCCGGCCTTACAGTCGGTGCAGGTCTTGCAGCACTTATGTACCCAATGGGAGGGGCAAGGCTTTCTTATGCTGTAGCCGCATGTTTTATGATACCCGCGTTTTTCCTTGTGTATTCATCTGTTAATGTAGATCTGAGTGAAACAAAAGCCGAGGAAGAAGAAACAGAGACAAAGATAGGATTTGTAAGGTTCTTCTTTAACTTGAGAGTATTTGGTTTTCTGGCACTTATATTGCTTCCGTTTATGACTTCTGTGTCCTATCGTGAATATTTCCTTCCTATGTACGTTATGGAAAACGGTATAGCAGAGAACAGAGTCGGTCAGATATATCTGATATGCGGATTGTTGGTTTTGTATGTCGGACCTTATATTTCAAGTTATGTTATAAAGAAGTTCGGAACGTTTTGGAGTATAATAATCGCAAGCATCATGATGGGATCAAATATGCTGATGTTTGTGCTGCATCCTTCAATGGGAACGGCTGTGGCAGGTATATTTGTTCTCTCGGCAGTCACCTCCTTCGCATACACCTGTCAGTATACATTTTTTGAACAATTACCTGACAGCCTGTTATATGGAGACGGTCGCTCCATGGGTGTATATTCAATATTTGAAAATCTCGGACAGACAGTGGGACCTGTTGTGTACGGAGCTTTGCTGGGTTTTGGATATCGGACGGGATTGGGAATAATGGGTGGAGCTTTATTGGTATTTGCATTTTGTTATACTGTATTTATGAGTATAAAAGGAGAGAGAAAATTCTTTAGATGACATGTACGGAAAATGTGGAGTTTACGGAAATATTGCCTGAAGATATTGATGAATTGATACGGTATTATGAACAATATCTTAACGGAGGAGATTTCATAGGAACATCCATAAGAAAAGCGGCAAAAGAGAATAGATATTATGGAATAAAAGCACTGATCAATAATGAGACTGCCGGCTATTTTTCATTTCAGAAGGGGATAGTGCTTACATATCCGTATCCGAAATATGAGGAAGAGTTACGAATTGCTTCCAAAGACAGTGTGATCGATACTGTGGATGCGCTTATGGTCATTCCCCGTTTTCGACGAAAGGGTCTGGCAAGCGAGCTGGCTAAAAGAGCCCGAAAAGAGCTTATTAAAAGGGGTGTAACGCAGTATATGGTCGAAATATGGATGTATCCTGACGGAAGCATTCCCGCAAAAAAGATATACGAAAGTATGGGGAGAGTATTATACAGTAAAGCTGTTCCCGACTTCTATAAATATGCACATGAATACGGGTTGGTCTGTCCGGTGTGCGGAAAAATATGTAAATGCGGCGCACTACTTGAAATTATTGACGTAAATTAATTTGGCTTAAGGAGAAATGTATGGGTATGGAAGAAAAGAAAACAGGATTTGGTCTTGAAAAGAAAATTGTGATTTTGTTGTTTGTTCTTATGACACTCATGTCTATCGCTGTACTTACGATAAGCGGACTTGCTCTGAGAAACAACTACTACAAGCTGTACAGTGAAAAAGCACAGGACGTTGTACGGATGATATCTCATGATATTGATGGAGACTGGTTGGAGAAGTTTTCGGAAACCTATGAAAAGGATGAGACCTATGAAGAAGTTCTTACGTATATGAATAACATAAAAAAGAACTTTGGAGGCATTCAGTACTTATATGTACTCAAACCGGGGGAAACCGGATTTACATACCTCATAGAGGCATATACAGATAAAGATAATATGGAGTATGTAGCATCCCCGGGTGACACATATGAATATGTGGAATCCGATTATGAGGGTATAGTTCCGGACATTAAGGCTGCCAGGGCATCGGACAGAGTAATAGTAGGTAGTGACGTCGGTTTTGGTACAACAATATCTGCATGGGCACCGGTGTTTAATTCGAATAATGAACTTGTGGCGATGGTTGATGCCGATTACATACTTGAAAATATCAATCCGGATATCAGGGAACACATGAATAAGATCATGTTGTTTGAGATATTGTCAATACTCTTTATTGTTTTTCTGATGTTGATCATGATCAGAAAAGTAGTTGTAGAGCCAATAACGCATATAACGGAAATTGTACATTCCTACGAGCATGGAGAATTGGTTCAGGATATGAGCAGATTTAAAGGTAATGATGAGGTTAGCTGGCTTGCATTTGCTTTCAGGGATATGACCGTACGTATTGATAAGTATATTAAGGATCTTACGAAGGTGACTGCTGAAAAAGAACGTATCGGTGCTGAACTGAATGTTGCCACACAAATACAGGCAGATATGCTTCCGAGGATATTCCCGGCATTTCCGGAGCGTAAAGAGTTTGACCTGTATGCAACCATGAATCCGGCAAAGGAAGTTGGAGGCGATTTTTATGATTTCTTTATGATAGACGATGATCATCTGGGACTCGTTATGGCAGATGTATCAGGTAAAGGTGTCCCGGCGGCTCTGTTTATGGTAATAGCAAAGACTATGATAAAGAACGGCGCTCTCACAGGTAATTATAACGGTCCCGGAGAAATACTTGCCGAAGCTAATAATCAGCTTTGTGAAGGGAATGACGCAGAACTGTTCGTGACCGTCTGGCTTGGTATACTTACGATATCAACCGGACATATTGTGTTTGCCAGCGGTGGACATGAATATCCTGCATTTTGCCGTGTTGACGGTGGGTTCAGGCTTGAAAAGGACAAACACGGAGCTCCTCTTGCAACTATGGAGGGACTTAAATTCAGGGAAACTGAAACAGATTTAAGGCCGGGTGAAACACTTTATCTTTATACGGACGGTGTTACCGAGGCAACCAATGCGAACAATGAGCTTTTCGGAGAAAACCGTATGATAGAAGCCCTTGAGAAGTATAAGGATGACAATATGCATGATCTTCTTCTGAATGTCAGGAAGGAAATAGATACATTTGTCGGTGAAGCACCGCAATTTGATGATATAACAATGCTTGGCATTCACTACTTTGGTAAGGTCGGGTAAGGAGCAGATAATGAAGATTCGTTACATTGGACTGATGTGTATAATACTGGCTGTGTTTTTTCTTGGCGGTTGCTCGGATGACGCAGATGATATACAGGTTTTGAATGTATGGGAGTCAGATACTGATATTGCGGATGATGAAACAGAATCCGACTTTGGTTTTAGTGAGGATGTCTCTAAAAAAGTAGGTATGGTGACCGATGTCGGAGGTATAGATGACGAATCGTTTAATCAGAGCGCATGGGAGGGTCTGCAGGCGTTGTCTGAGAACAAGAACGCCGTTACTGAATATAAAGAATCGGACAGTGAGGATGATTTTGCCGGCAATTTTCAGGAACTTGTGGACTCGGGATGCGGTCTGTGCTGGGGCATTGGATTTGCATGTGCAGATGCATTAAAGGATGCAGCGCAAAACAATAAGATGGTGCACTTTGCGATAGTGGACAGTTCTTATCAATTTATACCGGAAAATGTCACTGCTGTTGTGTTCAGGGCGCAGGAACCGTCCTTTATTGTCGGTTATATAGCAGGTTCTGTGACAAAAACAGGGAAGATAGGCTTTGTCGGAGGTGTTAAGGGAGATATCATAGATCAGTTTCAGTATGGCTATCAGGCAGGAGCTGAATATGCATCAGAATTATATGGGAAGAAGATAGATGTAGTAATTGAATATGCAGATAGTTTCGCAGATGCGGATAAGGGTTATGAGCTTGCGGACAGCATGTATAAAGATGGCTGTGATATAGTATATCAGGCAGCCGGAGGTACAGGCATCGGAGTTATAGAAGCGGCAAAGAAATCAGGTAAGTACGTGATAGGTGTTGACAGGGATCAGGCGTATCTGGCGCCCGAGAATGTTCTTACAAGTGCGTTGAAGCTTGTGAATGTCGCAGTCGAGCGAGTATCGGAGTCTTATATGCGAGGTGAGGAAATCGGTGGAAAATCAATG
Organism: Lachnospiraceae bacterium; assembly: GCA_024691125.1. Taxonomy (GTDB): domain Bacteria; phylum Bacillota; class Clostridia; order Lachnospirales; family Lachnospiraceae; genus UBA2868. The sequence continues at coordinate 6,229 of JAILNV010000282.1, forward strand.
AGTTTCGGGTTGGCCGAAGGAGCTGTTGGAATTCCTGCCGATCATTCAAATTACAGGGATGAAATATATGATTCTGCATTAGTACTGGAGGACAGGATAAAATCCGGCGATATAGTGCCTCCGGCTTCGGAACAGGAATACATAGAATTCAAAAGCAGTTTGAATTAGGGTAATGAAAAGCAGATTATAGCAATTGAAAGGAGAAGCTTTAAATGACAAGGATAACACGTGAAAGGCCATCATATTACCCCCGGTTTCAATGCACGGGAAATACAACCTGTATTGATAATTGCTGTCACGCATGGGTTCTGCCTCTGGATAAAAAGACTGCCGATTATTATATGAATTACAAAGGCGAATTTGGAGATACTATGCGTTCTAATATTTTTAAGGACGAAAAAGGCGATTGGTTTATAAAGATCGGTGATGATGGGAGATGCAAATTTCTTACCGAAGACAAGCTCTGTACGGTCAGGCTTAATGTCGGAGAAAGCGCACAGGCTAAGATATGCGATATTTACCCGAGAGAGAGGGATATAATGGCCGGGCATTACAGGCAGGACAGGCTTCTGCTCGCATGCAGCGAGGTCGCCAGGCTTTTTTACAATGACGCCGGTGAAAGACTTGAGTTTATAAAGACTGTTGAAGAAATTGAAGGAAATGAACCATCCCCTGAGCTTAGAGAACGGACGGATATGCTTATTGCCTTTCGTGACGGGATAGTTGAGGGTCTGCAGGCAGGCGCATTTGACAGCAGCCTTTTTGAAGTATATGAATCAGCCGAAACTTTTGAGGGAATATTTGAAGATGCATACTACTTCGAGGGACATGAACCGACGGAAACCATAATAAATAAAACAAGACAGTTGGTAAGAGAAGCGGATCCGCTACGGAAACAATTCTATTCACAGATTCCCGAAGCCAGGAAATGGATGAGAAAGACGGCAGCATATTTTGCACACCGGCAGCTGCTTGATACTATACAGGACGGAAGCATAGACGGTCCGTTGATATCGATCTTCCGGTCGACTCATATTCTGGAACTGATCTGTCTTGCCGTATTTAAGGATAAGGGTGATTTTACTGTGGATGATATGGCTTTTTGCGCATATACCTTTGGCCTTACATTTGAAATATCCATGCATAATGTTAATTTGATGAAGGAAGTCAGGAATACGGCAAAGGATGAATACTATCCGGACAACGAGAATTCCGAGATGCGTCCTTATCTCTATCCGTGATACTGCCAAGAGGTGTATTGAAGGGTTTCTAAGGAACTGTTCTTAAACTATAAGTGTAAAGCACCCTGTGTTGGCTGCCGATGCATAATGGGGAATAGAGAATATGGATAAATCAATTTTCAGGGAAAAAAGCATAGAGAGGATATCTTCTCCGGAGAAGATCGATGACTAGGGTTGTAGGATAGTTAGAAAGGCCTCTTACCTCTGTAGCTTCCTTGACCCATGCATCGTCGTAGCCGTTGCCGTTGAAGAGGATCCTCTTGTGATCCTTGATGGTCTTCTTGATCACACAGTTCTGCAGAATCTCACACACCGAAGCCCCCTTGTGCTCATAGGCAGCCTTCAGCACCTCGACCGTTCCCTTG
>JAILNV010000286.1 GCA_024691125.1 Lachnospiraceae bacterium
TTTTATTCATGATTTTCAATGTACTTTTCCACAAAAATGCATTGCGAAGTGGATGATATATAAAACGAGAAAATCTAATTTTCTACATTTTGCACAACAAAAATTTAGATGAACCTCGCGAGGGGTTCTGAATAGTTACAAAAAAATAATGATGGCTTTACATTGGTTGAACTCATTGTAGGTCTTACCATTCTTGCAATATTGGCGGGTATTGCTGTTCCGAGCCTGCTTTCTTTTATAGATTATCAATTGAACGATCAGTACATAACAGAGGCTCATAAGATTCTGGCGAGCATTCAGGCCGAAGCATCGAAGGATTATGACATGGCAGTGGGTAGGGATACAATAAACAGCTATTTCGGAGATGAAAGGAACCGTGTAACATTAGCAAGGAATACCGGTATGAGGAGTGGGACATTCGCGCTTGTGTCAATGCAGGAACCAAAGTGGGACGGTAAGATTGCAACACCCCAAAATAAACCATATTGGACAGTAGGAAGGCTCTATTTTTATGATGAGGAAGCAAAAGCAGGATATTATTGGGATGGCACCGAGTGGGATGGTAAGGTCTATAATGAAGATTTAGCAGATATAAAAAGCATAAAATTCAGTGATGTAGGAGACACTGATAAGTATACCTATGTTTTTAAGAGAAATATGACGCTCAGTTCGGAGGATGAGGAGTTTTTTGATATAGATAATTGATAAATGACTCAAAAGACCGGGGTATAAGCCCCGGAGTTTTAATTAAAGAAGGTCATTATTGAAAGAGGCTTTGTATAATATGATCAGGACCGGCAAATGTGAAGGTTTGATTCATTGTGAGATGTCTGGTTATAAGATTAATGATATGGGAGACATATGTTACAGAAAAATTATGTTCTGAAATCGCCCCTGTCTGTGGGACCGGTTATATCGGATATAAAGAAAACACTTGTGAACACGCCTCATAAAGCTGCACTTTTAAATATTTATGAGGCGGGTTTTCCTGAGGTGCATGTTAAGAGAATGACTGACTTCATAAAGTCGTCTCTTCCTGATATCGAGATTGCCGGTATTTCACTGTATACAATGGTTGATATGCCCGGCGGTATAGGAGTGAAGGCTAACCTTATTGTATTCGAAGAGTCAGGTATCGAGGTCGTATCAATGGGCTGTGGTCCGGGAGAAGAGGATGCGGCTATAGGAGCAATGCGCTCAAGACTTAGGGAGCACCCTGACGCCAAGGCTGTTGAACTGTTTGCTTTTGACAATGGCCTGAATGTGACGGAATTCATGAAAGGCATATCCGGAGGAAATGAGAATATAGGGATATTCGGTACGATAACCTCAAACAGTATACAGGGTGCTGCCAATATTCATGGATTAAACAAATATAATCTGTTCAGGTTTTCGGGTGATTATCTGGAAAACAATCAGCTTATCATCGGTGATAATATATATACATCCGGGATCGTAGCAGTGATCTTCTATGGATCTTCCCTTAAAGTGGAAATAAATTATGCCCTTGGCTGGCATCCGATCGGACGTGAGATGGAGATAGTTAAGGGAGAGAAGGGCAGGTTCGGTGAGACAACGGTTACCAATATAGACGGTATGCCGGCAGTGGATCTGTACAGGGAATATCTGGGTGTCTGTCCTGATGAGAATCTTATTACCAATATCTGCGAGTTCCCGCTCATGGTACAGAGAGACGGAGTTGATATATGTCTTATACCATGTAATTACGGCGCTGATAAGGAGCTATATTTCAGTATGACACTTAATGATGATGATAAGGTCCGGTTCTCGTTTGCAACACAGGGTGAAGTGCTCTCTGCAATGCGAGCATCCTTAAGGTCATTACGATCGTTTCAGCCAGAGGCTCTGTTTCTTGTATTATGCGGAAACCGGCTTAATTTTCTCCGCGAAGAAGCGAAGCTTGAATGGGAGGAATTCGGTGAACTTATCCCTGATTATGCACTGATGCACGGTGGAAGTGAACTGCTGTATAAAAACGGAGCAGGCGGTGTGTTGAACAGCGCCCATCTTGCGATCGGAATGCGTGAAGGTGAACCGGAGACTGTTGCGGAACGGACCGGTGAAACAGAGACTGGTCCTCAGACCGTAGAGGAGAATTCCGAACCGGATAACGGTAACAGAGAAGACGGAAATAATGCCCATAACCAGTCAGTGATCCCGCTGGCCGAAAGAATGTCCGTGTTCTTAAGTAAGATGACTGGACAGCTTATTGAGATGGCAGAGGATGCCAACGCCGCCAATCTGGCGAAATCAGCCTTCCTTTCCGCCATGTCGCACGAGATACGTACGCCCATCAATGCCATACTCGGGATGGATGAAATGATCTTAAGGGAAAGTAATGAATCTCAGGTAATAGGCTATGCCGAGGATATCCGTTCGGCCGGAAATACACTGCTTGGGATAGTAAATGATGTGCTTGATTTTTCCAAGATAGAAGCCGGGAAGATGGATATTCTGCCTGTGGAGTATGAGCTTTCATCTGTCATAAACGATCTGTATAATGTAATATGGAAGAGAGCTGAGGATAAGGGTCTTAAGCTTGTTCTTGATATTGATCCCGCAATACCGTCGATACTGTACGGTGACGAGATCAGGATCAAACAGATAATTACGAATATCCTTACGAATGCAGTTAAATATACGGAAGAGGGAACGGTAACCTTAAAGGTGGAATGCAGGAGGCTGGGCAAGCCGGTAACCCTTGATAACAAACCATGTGAGGTTCATGGAACGGAATGCCTGAGAAACCCGATGATGCTTATTGTATCGGTTACCGATACAGGAATCGGGATCAGGGAAGAGGATCTTAAGAAGCTTGCCACTGCCTTTACCAGAGTGGATGAGAGAAGAAACCGTACTATAGAAGGGACAGGGCTTGGACTTAATATAACAAGAAGACTGTTGTCTCTTATGGGGAGCGATCTTCAGGTCGAAAGTACATATGGGAAGGGTTCGACTTTCTCATTCGAGATCGTCCAGGGGATCGTCAGGGATGAACCGGTAGGTGAGGTGACCGAGAGGTTCTTAAGGTCGGCTGCCGTACGAAGGAAATATAAGGAGAGCTTTACCGCTCCGTCCGCAAGGATATTGGTAGTTGATGATACCAGGATGAATCTTGACGTGATCGTTAATCTTCTGAAGAGAACACGTATCACTGTTGATACTGTCGAAAGTGGGATGGAGGCGCTTGAAGCTGTTAAAAAGACTGCTTATGATGCGATCTTTCTTGATCACCGTATGCCTAATATGGACGGGCTGGAATGCTTTAAGAGGATGCGGGAGCTTAATGATAACATAAGTAAGGACGCCCCGGTGATCGCCCTTACGGCCAATGCGGTTTCGGGAGCCAGGGAGGAGTATTTAACACTCGGATTCGCGGATTATCTTACGAAGCCTATTGATTCGCATAAGCTGGAGGCGATGCTTATAAGGTATCTTCCTGAGGATAAAGTTGATATAATA
>JAILNV010000002.1 GCA_024691125.1 Lachnospiraceae bacterium
AGCAGCAGATTGATAACCTTGTATCATTACTTGACGGTTATGCTACAAAGGGTGGACATCATCTTAATGTAAACGTACTTAACAGGGATACTCTTGTAGATGCTCAGAAGCATCCCGAGAACTATCCTCAGCTTACGATCCGTGTATCGGGATATGCAGTTAACTTCATTAAGTTAACACCCGAGCAGCAGGCAGACGTTATTTCAAGAACCTTCCATGAGGCTATCTAAGAATAATATCTGAAAGATCAGGGCTCCGGACATTATGTCCGGAGCTTTTTTTTGGCTATTATAGAATAGTGAATTTCATCAGAATCATAGGATTTGCCAATTTATTGCAATTATGTTACATTAAGAAGATGATGATAAAAGTTACATGGGAAAAAGAACGTGATGTATAAATTGCATTATTACATATAACAGGAGGGGCAGTTTTGAAACAAAGGGGATATGATGATTACGGAAATCAGGGTGCCGGGATGAGAAATCCCGGGAATAATAACAGACAGTACAGAAGCGGAACCGCAAACAGCACAATGAAAAGAAGAAGTGTTTCAAAGAAACAGAAGAAGAAAGAACTTCTTCATGCACTGCTTCCTCCGATCATTGCAATTTTTCTTATATTGATAGTGGTTGCGGTGGCACTGGGCTCAGGGATGCTTGACAGTCTTAAGTATTCATCCCAGAAGGCCGATCTGTATTCCTACTATAATATAAGTGATGATGACAGGGCTGTAATAGTAAGGGACGGTGAGATCACTGATGAGACGGTTCCTGTATTTGACGGTCAGCCATATGTTCTGCTAAATGATGTTAATGATGAGTTCAATGACAGATTCTACTATGATGTTGAATCGGATTCGTATCTTTATACAAGGGCGGACTCTATAGATTCAGCCAAGGCAGCGCCCGGATCCATTACTTACATGGGCGGCACGAGAACAGTTGATTACAGTCCGTTCGTTGTAAAGGACGAAGATACCTATATCGCTCTTGAGTATTTAAAGCTCTATAAGAACCTGACCTTTGATATGTTCGGCGGGAACGGTGAACCCTACAGGATCACGATCAGGGAAGAATGGGGAAACGATACCAAGGCTGACATGCTTAAGGATCAGGCAGTCAGAGTAGCGGAAGATAAGAAAAGCGATGTGCTCAAGGAGCTTAAGGAAGGCGACAGCCTGATAGTGCTTGATAAGGGTGAGGAATGGTCCAAAGTTGAGACAGATGATCTCAGGATAGGATATATCGAGAATAAATTCCTCTCGGATACCCGTGAAGAGCCGCAGGAGGCAGCTACCGAAGATGTGGCGCTTAGTATTCCTTCCAATTCTCTCGGGAAGCCTGTAATTATGGCATGGCATAATACGGTAGCCGATTCCGGAGCAGATTCAGTAGGTTCGATACTGGCAGGAGCCAAGGGGCTTAATGTAATATCGCCGACCTGGTTCACTATAACAGATAATAACGGAAGCATAACTTCCATAGGAAGTAAGGCATATGTGGATACGGCTCATGCGGCAGGCGTGCAGGTGTGGGCGGTCTTCGATAATCTTCAGCACCTTGAGGTAAGCTCCTATGAGGTGTTCTCGTCGGCATCCAAGAGGGCGAGCGTGATCAAGCAGCTTATGGATTATGCAGCGCAATATGATCTTGACGGTATCAATGTGGACGTTGAGACGATCCCTACCGAATCGGGTCCGCATTTTGCGCAGCTTATACGTGAAATGTCAATAGAGTGCAGGAGGCGCGGGCTGATACTGTCGGTTGACAATTATGTTCCCATGGGATTTAACGATCATTATAACCGACCGGAGCAGGGAGTGTTTGCGGATTATGTAATAATCATGGGGTATGATGAGCATTACGCAGGCGGTGCCGAAGCAGGCTCGGTAGCATCAATAGGATATGTAAGATCAGGAATTGAGAATACGGTTTCGGTCGTTCCTCCGGAAAAGGTCATAAACGGAGTCCCTCTCTACACACGTCTGTGGATAGAAACGCCCAAGACTCAGGAACAGATAGAGGATGAGATGGTAAGCTGGGATGAAGAAGGAAACGAGATCAACAAGGATGAAGAGGATATAATCCCGTATACGCTGGAGGTTCAGACGCTTAAGATGGCAGACGGTGTCATAAGTGCCAACGCAAACGGAAAGCCAGCCTGGGATGAGGTAACCCAGCAGAATTACGCTACATGGCAGAAGGGCGGAAAGACCTATGAAATATGGCTTGAGGACAGGGAATCACTTACAGCGAAGCTGGAGGTAATGAAGCAGAATAATCTTGCGGGAGTGGCAGCATGGCAGGTTGCATATGCGGAAGATTATGTCTGGGATCTGTTTGACGGATATTATTAAGCCGGCGTGATCTGGTTTATGAGTTTTTACATGACGATTTATCATAAAAAAATGTATTAATAGTAAAAATGTGCAAAATCTGTTTCGATTTTGCACATTTTTTATTCACCATTAATGAATTGTGTGATATACTGTCTTATATAATGTATTGTCCTGAATGTAATGACAATTCAGGTAACTATTCAGACTATTAACAGACAAGAGGTGATAGCGTGATTAAGAAAGAAATGATTGCCATGCTTCTTGCCGGTGGGCAAGGAAGCAGACTGGGAATCCTCACATCCAAGGTTGCCAAGCCGGCGGTATCGTTCGGTGGTAAGTACAGGATCATCGATTTCCCTTTGAGTAACTGTATCAATTCCGGCGTAGATACGGTAGGTGTGCTGACACAGTATCAGCCGCTGCGGCTGAATACGCATATCGGTATCGGTATCCCGTGGGATCTTGACAGGAACTCCGGAGGCGTTACGGTTCTGCCGCCTTACGAACAGGTGGGAAATACCGAATGGTATACCGGTACTGCCAACGCGATTTATCAGAACCTGGCGTATATGGAGATGTTTAATCCTGAGTATGTGCTCATACTTTCCGGTGACCACATCTATAAGATGGATTATGAGGTTATGCTTGACTTCCATAAGTCCAACAAATCTGAGGTTACGATCGCTGTTATGCCCGTGCCCTATGAGGAAGCCAAGAGATTCGGTATCGTTATAACGGATGACGATAAGAAGATAACGGATTTCGAAGAGAAGCCGGAGAATCCCAGAAGCAATCTTGCATCTATGGGTATCTATATATTTAACTGGAAGACGCTTAAGGAAGCTCTTGTAACACTTGCCGACCAGCCTGCGCTTGACTTCGGTAAGCATGTCATTCCGTACTGCCATAAGAAGGGCATGCCTGAATATGCATATGAGTTCAATGGCTACTGGAAGGATGTAGGAACTCTTAATTCCTATTGGGAAGCCAATATGGAGCTTATAGATATCATTCCTGAATTCAATCTCTATGAGGAATACTGGAAGATCTATACCAAGAGCGATACGCTGCCGCCTCAGTACATAAGCAAGGAAAGCGTTATCGAGAAGAGTATAATCGGCGAAGGCAGCAATATTTATGGTCAGGTATATAACTCCGTTATCGGCTGCGGCGTAACTATAGGCAAGGGAACGGTGGTAAGGGATTCGATCATAATGAACGAGGTTACCATCGGAGATGACTGTGTTATCGAGAAGGGTATAATCGCAGAGAACGCAGTGCTTGGAAACAAGGTTACGCTCGGAGCTTTCGAAGAGAAGGTTAACGAGACCGATCCCACGATCTATACAAACGGTATCGTTACCATTGGTGAGTGGTCGCAGATACCTGACAATATCACGATTGGCAAGAACAGCATGGTTTCCGGAAATACAGAAGCTTCGGACTATGAAAACGGCAAACTTGACAGTGGTAAGACTTTTGTAAAGGCGGGTGATTGATCATGAGAGCGATAGGACTTATTTTGGCAGGAGGAAACAGCTTCAGAATGAGGGAGCTGTCACAGAAAAGGGCGATCGCGGCAATGCCCGTTGCCGGAAGCTACAGGGCGATCGATTTTGCGCTTAGTAATATGACTAATTCGCATATCGCCAAGGTCGGAGTGCTGACACAGTATAACGCGCGTTCACTTAATGAGCATCTGAGTTCATCAAAGTGGTGGGATTTCGGACGTAAGCAGGGCGGTCTGTTCGTATTTACGCCGACCGTTACGGTAGAGAATAACTTCTGGTTCAGAGGTACTGCGGACGCTATTTACCAGAATTTAAGCTTCCTTAAGAACAGCCACGAGCCGTATGTTGTAATTGCAAGCGGTGACGGAATCTACAAGATGGATTACAACAAGGTGCTTGAGTATCATATCGATAAGAAGGCTGATATCACGGTTGTCTGCAAGAGTGAGGACTGCTCGGATGATTCCGAGAGATACGGTATCATGAGGCTTGATAAGGACAACAGGGTCGAGGAATTCGAGGAGAAGCCGGTCGTTGCCAAGAGTAATATCATTTCCTGCGGTATCTATGTAATAAGAAGAAGGCAGCTTATAGAGCTCATCGAGAAGTGCGCAGAGGAAGACCGCTACGATTTCGTAAGGGATATCCTGATAAGATATAAGAATATCAAGCGTATCTATGGATACAAAATGGATACCTATTGGAGCAACATAGCATCGGTAGAGGATTACTACAGGACCAACATGGACTTCTTAAAGCCTGAGGTACGTGATTACTTCTTCAAGACTTATCCGGATGTCTACAGTAAGATAGATGATCTGCCGCCGGCTAAGTACAATGTAGGAACCAGCGTTAAGAACTCTCTTGTGGCATCGGGTTCGATCATTAACGGAACGGTAGAGGATTCAGTGATCTTTAAGAAGGTATTTGTCGGCAACAATTGTGTGATCAAGAATTCCATCATACTTAACGATGTTTATATCGGAGACAATACCTATATAGAGAACTGTATTGTGGAGAGCCGCGATACGATACGTGCGAACTCGTATTACAAGGGCGAAGGTGAAATAAAGATCGTCTTAGAGAAAAACGAAAGATATGTATTCTGATGCAACAGGGTTCCGAAACAAATAGCCTCATGCTTGCATGAAAGGCTATTTGTTCCAGGAACCCGCAAGAACATGAGGAAGTAGTGCGACAGCACGGATTCCGAATGTTCTTAGGATTGAGGAAGTTGCGAAGCAACGGATCAATCCGTGTTGCATCCTGAGATGATCTATCAATCTGTGTAAGAACAGATATAAAGATTAAAAGAGAAATAAATAGCAATAAAGGAGAAGTAAAAAGAAATGGAAATTACGGACGTAAGGATACGTAAGATTGAGCAGCCGGAAGGCAAGCTCAGAGGCGTAGCATCGATCACGATAGACGATGCGTTTGTAGTACATGACATCAAGGTTATTCAGGGAGACAGAGGACTGTTTATAGCAATGCCGTCAAGAAAGACATCAGAAGGAGACTACAGGGATATAGCCCATCCGATAAATACACACGCAAGGGATAGAATACAGACTGCGATCCTTAATGCATATGAGAAATCAGAGGACGAGCTGGCATAGCATATAGATTAATAAGAAGCCGGAAGCATTTATCATGTTTCCGGCTTCTTGACGTTTGTGGGGATATAACATATAGTTGTTAGAGGTTAGGGAACTCCGGTAAACGGGATAAATAATTTAGTTTACTATATATGGAAAAGTGATCTGCAGGGAAATGTGGAATAAGATAATTGAGCTGCTCAGAGGAAATAACCCTGATGATAAAGGAGAGAAAATGCATATAATAGCAGGCCTGGGCAATCCGGGCAGGGAATACGCACATACAAGGCATAACGTCGGATATGACACGCTGGATATACTGGCCGACAAGCATAGTATCAGTGTTGATACCACCAAGTTCAAAGGGCTGATCGGCAAGGGGATAATAAACGGAGAAAAGGTCATCCTGCTTAAACCTCTTACCTACATGAACTTAAGCGGAGAGAGCATACGTGAGGCAGTGGGTTACTATAAGACAGACCCCGAGACCGATCTGATCGTAATTTATGACGACATATATCTTGATCCGGGAAATATCCGGATACGCAAGCAGGGCAGCGCCGGAGGACATAACGGAATGAAGAACATTATATCTCATCTTGGGACAGAGATATTCCCCCGCGTGCGTATAGGAGTGGGAGAGAAGCCCAAAGCATACGATCTTAAGGACTACGTGCTGGGCCATTTTTCGAAGGATGAGGCTGATGCCATGCAGGATGGCATGATAAGAGCGGTAAATGCGGTCGAAAAGATACTGGCAGGAGATATCGACGGCGCCATGACAGAGTATAACAGGAAACGGAGTGAATCATAAATTATCGTAACGAATCGAATATTTATAGTGAACGAATTTATTTCGTTTACTATAGTAATTGAACTAAGCGGATGAATAGTAAGTAAGAGTAAAAAGAGGTTTGTATGAAAACGTTATTGACTCCTCTTTCCGAGATGGCGGATTACGGGGAAGCTAAGAAACAGCTTAATAAGGAAACGGGGATCATTGAGATAAACGGCTGCGTGGACTCACAGAAGCTGCATGTGGTTTACGGTCTGGGTGAGGGCTATAAATACAGGATAATTGTTACCTACAGTGAACAGCGGGTCAGGGAAATAAGTGAGGATTATCTGTTTTATGATAAGAATACCGAAGTCTACGGTGCGAGAGACTTGATCTTCTATCAGGCGGATGTACACGGAAACCAGCTTACAAGGCAGCGAATCTCATGCTTACAGCCGCTCATTGAGGGAGAACCCGAAACAATAGTCACTACCTTCGATGCACTTATGGAGCATATAGTACCCATAGAGACACTTCAGGATCACATGATTGAGATAGGAGCCGGCGATCAGGTAGATCTGGCCGGTCTCAGGAAGCAGCTTGTGACACTGGGATATGAATCCAATTATCAGGTAGAGGAAGCTGGCCAGTTCTCGGTACGCGGCGGAATAGTGGATATTTTCCCGCTCACCGAAGATAATCCGGTCCGTATAGAGTTCTGGGGTGATGAAGTGGATTCAATAAGGAGCTTTGACATCCTGAGCCAGCGTTCAATAGAGAAGCTTCAGAGCATAATGATATATCCCGCCTCGGAAATAGTCCTTACGGAAGAAGAGAAGGAGGAAGGTATCAGAAGGCTGCTTAAGGATGCTGCGCGTTATGAGAAGAAGCTTCGGGATGAATTTCTGACAGAAGAGGCATACAGGGTAAAGTCACAGGCACAGGAGATAAGCGAACAGGCTAAATATATGGGAATAGGCAGCCTCAATCTGGAGAGCTATGTAAATTATTTCTATGATGACGAGGTATCGTTTCTTGATTATTTCAGCAGGAAGGATACGCTTATCGTACTTGACGAGCCCGCAAGGATAAAGGAGAAGGGAGAGGTTACCGAGACTGAATTCCGTGAATCAATGGAACAGAGACTTAAGAAGGGCTATATTCTTCCGGGGCAGACGGATATCCTGTTTTCAAGAGCACAGATAATGGGGCGTATAGAAAGCTTCCACTGCGTAGCTCTGTCGGCGCTCCCTGTAAATAAGAGTGTATACAAGCCAAAGCAAAGATATTCTCTTACCGCAACCTCTATGAATTCCTACAATAACTCCTTTGAGGCACTTAAGAAGGATCTTGTGAAGTTCAAGAAGAACGGATACAGGGTTCTCCTTCTGTCCGCATCAAGAACAAGGGCAAAGAGGCTTGCAGAGGATCTGATGTTTGCCGGTTCCGAAGAAATTAAATCAGAATTTAATAATTATGCAGAGGGCGTTAATTCAGGCTATTACGAGGAAAGTAATACGGATACCACGGGAAGTTCAGATGGTGAAACAGGCAGCGCCAAACGAAGCAATAAAAGCATAACAGCGTACTATACAGAGGACTTCGACCGTATTATACAGCCGGGCGAGGTAATGATAAGCTACGGACGGATTCATCGCGGGTTCGAATATCCACTGATCAAATTCGTGGTCATTTCAGAGAGCGATATCTTCACGGCACAGAAGAAGAAAAAGAAACGTGTTAAATATGAAGGCGGACAGAGGATACAGGATTATTCCGAGCTGAATGTTGGCGACTATGTGGTACATGAGAGCCACGGACTCGGCATTTATAAAGGAATAGAGCAGGTGACCGTAGATCATGTCACCAAGGATTACATGAAGATAGAGTACCGGGATGGCGGAAACCTGTATATCCCGGCTACCAACCTTGATTCCATACAGAAATACAGCTCCGGAAAGGGTGCGGCACCTAAGCTTAATAAGCTCGGAGGCTCCGAATGGAGTAAGACAAAGAGCAGGGTTAAGACAGCGGTAGACGAGATAGCGACGGATTTAGTGGAGCTTTATGCTGCAAGACAGCATAAGGACGGCTTCAGATACGGCAAGGATACCTTATGGCAGACCGAATTCGAGGAGACCTTCCCGTTTGAAGAAACAGACGATCAGCTGGCGGCGATCGAGGCTACCAAGAAGGATATGGAATCCGGAAGGATAATGGACCGTCTTATATGCGGAGATGTGGGCTACGGTAAGACAGAAATAGCATTAAGGGCAGCCTTCAAGGCTGTGCAGGACAATAAGCAGGTGGCTTATCTGGTACCTACCACCATTCTTGCGCAGCAGCATTACAATACCTTCGTTCAGAGGATGAAGGATTATCCCATACGTATAGATATGCTCTCAAGGTTCAACACTGCGGCACAGCAGAAGAAGACGGTCGCAGATCTTAAGAAGGGCATGGTGGATATAGTTATAGGAACACACAGACTTCTTTCCAAGGATGTAGATTATAAGGATATAGGGCTTCTTATAATAGATGAGGAGCAGCGGTTCGGGGTCCGCCATAAGGAAACCATCAAGAAGCTTAAGGAAAACGTGGATGTCCTTACTCTTACAGCGACCCCTATACCCAGAACTCTGCATATGAGCCTCATCGGCATAAGGGACATGAGCGTGCTTGAAGAGGCGCCGCAGGACCGTATGCCGATACAGACCTATGTCATGGAATATAATGAAGAGCTCGTCAGAGAAGCAATAAACAGGGAGCTGGCAAGGGACGGGCAGGTATTCTATGTATATAACAGGGTAGATACCATAGTCGAGATGACTGCATTCATACAGAAGCTGGTTCCCGAAGCCAACGTGGCATTTGCCCACGGTCAGATGAAGGAGCAGGAGCTAGAACGGATAATGGTCGATTTCATCAACGGTGAGATCGATGTTTTGGTGTCGACCACAATTATTGAAACAGGATTAGATATTTCGAATGTAAACACGATGATCATCCATGATTCCGATAAAATGGGACTTTCGCAGCTCTATCAGCTGAGGGGGCGTGTGGGCAGAAGCAACAGAACGGCCTATGCATTCTTAATGTATAAGAAGGATAAGCTGCTTAAGGAGATCGCGGAGAAGAGGCTGCAGGCCATCCGCGATTATACGGAGCTCGGTTCGGGCTATAAGATAGCCATGAGAGATCTTGAGATAAGAGGAGCCGGGAATCTGCTGGGTGAAATGCAGAGCGGACACATGGAAGCGGTGGGTTATGACCTATACTGCAAAATGTTAAATGACGCTGTAAGAAATAAGAAGGGTATCGAAGTACCGCAGGATAACGAGGTTTCAGTGGATATTAACGTAGATGCATTCATTCCCGACAGCTATATAATGAATGAGAACCAGAAGATCGACATATATAAGCGTATAGCAGCAATCGACAGTGTGGGAGAGCGGGAGGAAATGTATGAGGAGCTTACAGACCGGTTCGGCGAGCTGCCAAGATCCGTAATAAATCTTCTTAACATTGCAAACATGAGGATGCTGGCCAAGCAGGTATATATAAGCGATATCAAGGAAGAGCCGCGCAGCCTTAAGCTTAAGGTATATGAGAAGGCACAGTATGACCCGGCAAGGATCGCGCCCTTCATACAGAGCTTCAACGGTGCCATGTCGCTTAAGACTATAGCCAACCCATACTTCCTGTACACATATCCGAGGGGAGTGAAGTATGAGGGGGATGAACTTATCAACCTGATAAATGAGATACTGGAGAGGCTTAAGGAGTTGTTGTAATGGGTGAGCTTCTATCTGTCGAGTATTCTTAAAACAGAGAAATGCATTTAAATAGGTAATAATAAAATTAAGGCAGGCCTTTTGACCTGCCTGTTTCATATCATAATA
>JAILNV010000006.1 GCA_024691125.1 Lachnospiraceae bacterium
AAGGTGAGCATGAGGCTTTCCAATGAGGAACTGGCCCGTTTTGAGGCGTATGCCGTAAAGCATGGTCTATCCAAAGCCGATACCCTGAGAAAAGCAGTCAGTGAGCTGCTCAAAAGGGACAAGTGATCTGTTGTTCCTCACTAAAGTGAGGAGAAAGGATGGTAACTCTTCCTGACGATCCGGTGCAATCTCTTTTCCGTAGTACTTCTTGATGTCTTCGTAATCCTCGAAAGAGAGCGGGAACATTTCGAATTCGATATATCTTCCGGTGAGTTTTGTCATTAGCTCACCGCTTAAAAGATATGAGTTTGAGCCGGTAATGAAACAGGCAGAGAAGAGAAGAGAACCGTCCCCTTGTCTTAAGTCCATTGCAATTAAGAATTACACAATTTATAATTAATGAGGAACCAACGATGTAGGAAAAATGAGCGTGCCATGAAGGAAAAGGGGCGGATATGAAAAAAAAGATCGGCAGGATAGCGGATATATTCATGTATGGTATACTGCTTATTCAGATGCTGTATGTCTTTGTTGGGAATAATGTGCATGAAATACTGGGCATTGCATTCTTTGCCTGCATGATCGTTCATATCATCATTAAGGGATGGTGGTTCCGTTCGTTGTTTAAGAAAGGGAAGCCATACTCGCGTAAGCTCTTTGATGTGGTTACGTGCCTGCTGTTTCTGTCGATCTTTATACTGATGTTCAGCAGTATGGGAGTATCACGGTTCATATTTCCCCGGTTTCATTTAATGGGAAGTTCCGATCTGCACCGGTACATGGCTACGGCTGTGCTTACACTGGGTGTGCTGCACGGTGGGTTGGCAGGGATAAGACGGGCTAAGAATAAGCGTATGGCGCGGATATTGATTTTTCTTGGATGTGCTGCAGCTTTTTCGCTTGGGATATTTGCGGTTCCGTATCTGAACAGGCATCTTAAGAAGGTTGATATTTCATATTCCGATAAAGTACATGGGGATAAGGTGGACTGGAAGGGTAGTAAGCCTCTGATTGTGTATTTTACCTGGCCTGAGAATATGGAGTCCGATCCTGACCTTGATGCGGTGTCAAGTGCATCACTGCTTTTGGCGGACGGTGAACTGATGGGAAGCAACAGGTTAATAGCCGATATGGTATGTGATATGTTGGACTGTGAGTCGGAGTCAATAACACTTGCGGGAAGCAGATATCCGTCGTCTTATAATGCTACGGTAGGTATAGCAGGGGAAGAGCTTAGAAGTAAAGCAAGGCCTGAGACAAATCCCATAGATATTAAGGATTATGATTCGACCATACTTATATATCCTCTGTGGTGGGGCTCGATACCCATGCCTGTGGCAACTTTTCTGGAACAGAATGACTTCTCGGGTAAAACAGTATATCTGATAGCAACACAGGGCAGCAGCGGATACGGAAGTACGGTATCGGATATAGAAGCGCTGTGCCCTAATGCGACGATCATTCCGGTAATGAGCATATATTGTGAAGATATTCCGGATTCAAGAGAAGAACTGATGACGGCAATCAATGGTTTATAAACTTCCGGCAGGCAGATGTTTCATATAGGATTAATTTTATCAGGAGGGTGTTATGATCAGGAAAAAGAATGAATGTAAAGTAGAATTCAGAGAGCATATGCGGGATGGAATGGGTACAGTTGAGATAACAAATTTCATTAACGGTCCTGAGGAGCTGTGCGGGAAGGGGCGTATGTACTCAAGGATAACGTTAAGGAGCGGCTGCAGCATCGGCTTCCATGTTCATGAGAAGGACAGTGAACTGTTCTATATCCTAAGCGGTGAGGCAGAATACAACGACAACGGTGAGATTAAGACAGTGACTGCCGGTGATGTGACCGTCTGTCCGCCCGGAACGGGACACGGGATAGCCAACAAAGGTGAAGAGACAGTGGAGCTGATCGCGGTTATTGTTTATGCGTAACTGATTCGAACCGTCCCGTGTCTTTTAAATCAAAACATTGAAAAAACATCAGCTTATGCTATCATGTATAAGCTGATGGAAACCAAATAGATTCACATTTGATCACAGAATCAATCAAATCAGGCGACCTCATTTCGCCGGTAAGTCCATTGCAATTAAGAATCACACAATTTATAATTAAGGAGGAAGATGAATGAAG